>JAFGDC010000175.1 GCA_016932295.1 candidate division CSSED10-310 bacterium | reverse complement strand
CTGCTGCCGTATCCGGGCGACGGACGAACAACGATTCCGGCGCAAGGATACGCACTCATCGTCGATCCCGACTATGAAAACGTCTATGGATCCGTGACCGGTGACTGCCTGCTGCTCACTGTGTCCGGGACGCTCGGAACCAGCAACATCGATCCAGATGAACCGGTCTTTATCTGCCTTGGCCCGGCCGGTGAGCAGCCGGTGGATTCATACGGCGGTTACTACCCTGAGGTGATCGACGATCAATCAGTCGACCGGGTGGATCTTTGCGGACCAGATGAGGCGTCAAACTGGACCGTGTCTTACTGTCCTCCGGATTATCGGGGAGCCAGGCATTCCGCATGTGGACCCGCCTGCCCGGAAGGCGAACCCATCCCCATGGGAGCGCTCGTCATCACCGAAGTCATGTCGGATCCGTCTTCGCTCGGATCGGAGACCACCGCTGAGTTCATCGAATTCATGCATGCCGGCGCTGCCGGCTCGGCTCCCATCGATCTTTCCCTGATCCTGCTGACGGATGCAAGCGACGACGACGGCACCCTTCGGACCAACTTCCTCCTGCCGCTCTACGATGATTCCATGATCATTCAACCGGGACAACTGGCGCTCATCATCAAGAACACCGATACCGACCCGTACCTGGGTGAATATAACGACACCATCTGCCCTTCGACCCTGCTGCTCACCACTGATTCGGGATCTCTCACCTATAACGGACTCACCGAGTCAGAACCAATCCTGTTGCTCAATTTCAATAAAACCAGGATCGATGCCTATACCCATCGTGTTTCCGCAGGAAAAGGATACTCGGAGGAGAAAAACGTTATCGAATTGGGCGATTTCGAGGAAAATTGGCGTGAATGCATGTGCCTCGAGCGGAACGCCGGGTGGCATTCGGCCGGCATGAGCAACTGCGCTTCCCCGCCGCCACCTTATGACGGCCCGTTTATCCTGATGGCGGGATTCTGGGACAGCTACCTGTCGGGACTGGCCGGCGGTACCGTCAACCTCGTCGCATTTACCTGGAATCCCACTGAAGGCGACTCGACCGAGTCGGTGGAAATACTCGCGGATGGCAGCGCAACCGGTTCCACCCTTGAACCATGGGCGGAGTTCTACTACGAAGGCCTCCTGGTGGAAATGTTCGCCTTGATGGACATTCCCGTGCCGCCCGGAACCTTCAGAGGAAACGAGCCGCCGATCTTCATCCAACTACGGGCGCGGGACAATCACGGCAACTACAGCCAACAATGGCCATTCATGTATATCAGGGGACCCGAAGCGGGCTGCTATTACACTCCACCCGACGATGCCGGCGCGACCTCCACGTCGACCGCGCCTGTATCCGGCGGACCAAGCCTGGCTGTCGGCCCCCGGAGCAACCTGCCGCAAATCCTCACCGCTGGTTACTGGACCACTGACCTCAGCTCACGGGCGGTGGATGATTTCCTCGTCCGGGCCCTTGTATCCGATCCCCTGGGAGTGGGCATCAAAACCGTGGAACTCTTCTACCAGTTCACCCCCACCGGGATCAAACTACTGGATGACGGCATGCACCAGGATGGCGCCGCCGGCGACGGGATATTCGGCTTCTCGTTTCCAATCGATCCCTGGGCGGTGGAGCTGGAATCAGGCAGGCACGTATTCTCGCTGATGGCTACCACCTATGACGGCCGGAGCAGTGATGCCTGGCCTTATCTGACCGTTCACTGAACGGCGGTTGCTGTCGATCAAGCCGGATCAGCGGGAAGGTATATCGCGTTCCATCAATTCCTCGCTCATCGGCCGCTGCGGCTCCACCGAAAAGATGAACTGAACAGGCAATCCGAAATACTCGCTGATCCGGAACGCCAGGTCCAGACTGGGATTGTACTCTTCCCGCTCCAGGTATCCCACTGTCTGGTGATTCACCCCGACGGCATCGGCCAATTCCTTTCTGGACAGTCCCCGCTCCCGACGGAGAACCGCGATACGGTTGAATATCTTCCGCCCTTTCATGCCGCCGACCAGGGAAGCTCTGTTTCCGACCAGGCCAGGAACGAGCCGGGAAGCGTGTGGGCCAGGTACACCATACTGCCCACCAGCGGCACCGTCTGGATGATCGGGAAGCCCGGCACCAGTTCAAGAAGCAGTGAATGACTCAGCATGATCGTCAAGGACAGCACCGTGAACCAGGTGTAGGAGCGGCTGAGTACGCCGTGAGTTACCTGCAGTTCCCTTTCATCCAGACGATCGCTGCGGGCATGAGTGAGCCGCCAGAGACCAGATGGAATATGGATCAGGTAGAAACTGACCCCTACCAGGGCGAGGGCTGACAAACCGACGGCATCCACCACGTGCGTCATCTCGCGACCGGTCACGAGATAGAAACACAGGTTAATGACTCCCAGCAGCGAGTAATTGGCCACCACCAATGTCCGCCTGGTCTTGACTCGTGTAAAGAGTTGCATGATCACCCCCAAATGATAAAAAACGAAACTCAATGTTGTATATTTACAATTAATTGATGTAAAAGTCAACAAGTTTTTTGAGCAGGCAAGGTACACTTCAACGTCAATGCAGGCGTCTGGGTCATAGGGCGAGAGTCATGACCGGTACTTATTGAGGGTCGATGCATCTCCTGAATGCCAGCCGGGACTCGGGTGTTTACGCGGCCGACCGGTCGGGGAGAACAGCCTGTGCGCCGGGAACGCGCGAATCAGTGCAGGGGTTGGAATGCCACCAGTGATCCCATGGGACCGCTGAATTCACTGATTCCCCGGCCACCGGTGACGGTGAGCAGGACGGTTTCCCCCCCCAAGGTGTCGCCCACATCGATGCCACTCAGCATGTAGGCGCCGAGACCGGTGTCGTAGAGGTGCAGGAATTCGCCGTCGAGGTTGCATTCCGCCACCGTGCCGTCACCGCGGTTGGCGATGAACACGGTGTTGGAATAGCGGCTGTAGGCGGCGGCCACCGGAAGGTTCAGGTAGGTGCTGTAGAGACTGGTGGTAGGATTGACCATGTCCGGGTCGAGGGTCACGGTGGTGCCTGCGGAACCTACGGTGCCGGATGGCGTCATGTGCATGATCGTGATGGTGTCCTCGGCGCGGGTGAGGAAGAGGTTGCCGTGGCCTGGCGTTCCACCGGGATCGGGTACCCATTCGAGACCGGAGACGTTTTCCAGTTCGGTCATGAACGTATGGATCCCATCATCGAAGTCGAGCACATAGAGGCTTTCCCCGCCGAGACTGAAGGCAAAGGAGAGCCAGCTCATGCCATTGTAGTCATCGGGAGCGGTGCCGGCGCACACGATGCCTCCCATGCCGGTGGCGATGTATGGCAGATCTTCAGCGGAGCCGCCGATGCTGCCGCATGCGCTGTTGTTGCTGCCGGCGATAGTGGCGGTGGTCTTGCTGAAGTCGGTGGCGTCGTAATCGGAGTCGAATCCATTGGGGCAGCGTGTTACGGCTTCATCACCGCCGCCAGAACTGCTTCCCTTGGGTGCATTATTGGCCTTACCGTCGGCTTCGAAATCCTGGGTTCCGAGTTCGACATCATCAAGCAGGTCTCCGTTGCCGTCGAACAGTTGGATCCAGACATCTTGATTCATGGCACCTTCCGGATCACCAATCACCAGGAAGGTGTTGGGCAGGAAGGCTGCTGCTGAGCTGCCACCGGAGTAAAACTCCACGGCGCCGTCGCCGTCGCCGATGAGTTCATCGGCGGGGGTAGTGTCTTCCATGCGGATGGTCCAGTGAGAAGAGGCGAGATCGAATGTCTGGCTGGTGCCGTTGTAGAGTTCGATCCATTCATCCTTGTCGGTGCTTGGTTCGCCGCTGCCGTAGAACTGATCGAAGGGAATGCCGTTGCCGGTGCCTGGATCGTCGTTCCAGTCGAAAACCGGTGTGTCAACGACTTCGTTGATGACGACTGCTCCGGACGAAGTGGTGAAGCGGATGTACGCGGGGTCACCGGAGATGCCGTCGCAGTTTCCATCGAGCGGTCGTCCCTGGATATCGAGCAGGTCGGCGGTCAGGGTGACGGTGATGTTGTCGTTTTCAGGCAGGGCGGGATCAGGCGTGAACACGATACAGCGCAGATCGTTGGAGAGATCCAACTCACCATCCACCGTGCCATCGGAGCTGCTGACAATAAAGGAGGCGCTGTTGACGGTGTTGCGATCCATCTGTTTGTCAAAGCAGGCCGTGAGGGTGGAGAAGATGGAGATCCCGGATGCGCCGTCCTCCGGAGAGCTGCTGACCAGGCAAGGCGGATAGGGATCGGTGCCTTCACCGGTCCAGAAATCGCAGGAGAAGGGAGTCAGGCCATCCCTGAGATCGCGGTTCTGATCGAGGTTGTTGCTGTCCAGGTCACGGGCATAAATGGTCACCCAGTACTGGTAGTGACTGTGAGCCCTGAGCAGGCTTTCCTGTCCTTGCTCATCTTGCAGGCGGAGTTCCGCCCAGGAGTAACCGTTCACTGAATCGCCCTTGCGGATTTCAACGCGTGACTCATCCAGTTTGATGCCATTCTCGAAAATATAGAATGTCGCGGCATTGATGCTGGACAGGTCCATGAGTTCCGAGAAGTTGACGGTTACCGTGGTGTCGATGTTGGCGTTCTGCAGCCCACAGACGGGGAGATTGGATGCCACGTAGGGATTCTCGCAGACCACATCGAAGCTGCTGGAAGCGGAGCCGGCGGGGTTGTCACACCAACCCGAGAAAGAATCGCCGGTTACTGAACGCAGGCCTGAGCCGATCGTGACGGTTATCCGCGAGCATTGCGGATAGGATTCACCCGGGCTGAATACGATTGTGCTGTTGTCGCCCGTGGCTATGAACGTTCCGGTCACCGCCCCCAGTCCGCTTGTGACGGTGATGTTGCCGGAGATGGTCGCTTGATTGACCGGAGCGGAGAAAATGAGCGTGATATCCGTGTCCACATTGCGGCCGGCGCTACCGTCCTCAGGAGAGACACTCATGAGGCAGAAGCCTTCGCCGGGCATTTCGCCGCCGGTGCTGAACAGGCTCTCGAAAAGATCCAGGTCGCCACCCGGAATCTGGTCGAGCGGGTTACCCGCCAGGTCCCGGGCATCGGGAGTGACGATCACGTGATACACGGTGTCTTCTTCGAGGTCCTGCTGGAAAAGGGCATAGTAGCAGGTAGCTCCGTCTTCCTCGGGATAGATCAACGTCCCTGAAACGGTGGAAACAGTACCGTCCTTGACTACTTTGAAAGAAGTCGTGCTGAGTGACTTCATTGGTTTCGAAAAGCAAACAGTCACTTTCGGACGCAGCGATACATCGGTTGCGCCATCAGTGGGGCTGACGCTGACGACGCGCGGATTGCCGTACGAGGTGGTGGTGAAACTGCTTTGGAAATCGTCCGAGCCGTAACTGTCGGGATTGCCGTCCAGTTCGTTGCCGGCGTAATCCTTGATGTTGGAATCGAGGTTGATGGTATAGACGGTGCGTTCACCAAGTTCGCCGTACTGCTGATAGGCGAATTCTACGACCGTGTTGCCTTCATGGAACAAGTACGTGCCGGAGGGATCCTCCAATCCGGGGATGTCGGAATCATCCACGTCCACCTGGAAGGTGGCGGCGGTCACGGTGGCGGGATTGACTGGTTGAGAGAATCGCACCCGGATGGTGGTATTGGTCGGAACATCCTCGTCACCGTCGTAAGGTACCACTTCCAGGACTCTGAAACCGAAGTCGTCACTGCCGAACACACCGGTTCCGGTGGGACCGTCCACCGGTTCACCGGCAGTGCCGCCCGGGCCGTTGGGAGCGACGCAGGGATTGGGATCGAGGGCGGCGATGGAGCCCACCAGGTCCGCCACATTGCTTGTCCATACAAAAGGTCCACGGAACGAGATGCCGGTCGGCGCATTGACGCCCGATTCGCCGAACCTGTCACGATAGGTGGCGTTGGAGAACATGGCGGTGGTCGTAGTGCCTTCGGCGCCGGCGCTGATTGCCAGCAGCGAGTTGGCGTTGGCACCGTTCATCCCGCGGTTGGCAACCAGGATCATGCCGGTCGTGAGCACGCTGCATTCTCCCACTCCAGACGGATCTTCGTTGTCCACGAATTCAACATCGACGGGGAAATTCAGACCGGTGAGCAGGGTGGTCAGTCCCACGTTCTGGCGATCCGGCAACCCCTTGGTGTCATCGTCCACCGTAGTGTCGAAACAGGCGCTGCACAGCATCAGTACAAGCACAATACTTATTTGGATCCAACTGGTTCGTCTCTTCATGCCAACAAGCCTTCCTTCGGCCCGGCGGACCGGTACGTGGTTCACTCCCATTCAGATGAGAAAGAAGGTAACGAAGTCAAAATCGATCAGATTATAGGTGAAAATCTCGGTCAATGCCACGTAAAGTGTGAAGGGTCCCCCCGGGGCCGCGGGCGGCATGGAGGGGATGTCGATGATGGGTATCTCGGCATTGCCGAAGTAGAACTCACGAATTTCCGCGTCCATGTCCGGTCCCCAGTCCGGATACCAGAACCATTCACCATAGGCTTCCAACACGGCGAAAAAATACGTTTCCTGGTCATACTGGGGATTGAAAACATGCGCCGTGATCCGTAACGGATCGTTCGCTCCTACGTAAGTCTTGTTGATGGTGAGATTGAGATCCGGGCATTCCAGGCGGGCATCCCGGTAAACGCCCGGCAGGACGTCGGCGATAGCGTTGGCGCATCTGTTCAACGAATCGGCGGTGCTCAGGAAGAACTCCTGAGAGGTCTCCGGATGATAGGGATCCTCGACCATGTCGCAATGTTCCAGCATCCACATGCAATCCCTGGTGTAACCCCGCTTCGTGGGATCCACCTCGTCCCAGTTGCCGCGATCGGTGATCCGCGACACCTCACGGGTGGCATCATAGGCGCTTGTGATCACCACTTTTCCGTCGAAGGACAAGAGAAATGGATTGCCACCTTGCTCAACCACATCATCCACCCAATCCTCGTAGTTGGTGTGGCAGGGATACTCCTCGAAGTCGAACACCGAGCGGTAGCAGGCATCGTCGTCCATGATGTGCAGGAACACTCCGGGATCGGCGATGTAATGGGTGCAGGCTCCGAGGTAGAACGCAGCACGCCTGAATTCGCAACGGGACAGGGCTTCCACCGCCCGGTTGTAGCTGGTTTCGGCCCACTCCGCACTGGCATCGTCGCACATGTAAGTCTGGTTGTAGTTCCAGTAGACATGGTGAAACTGCGTATTGCCGAAATCGTCGTAATCCACCAGCGGGCAAAGAAAGCCGCAATTGATGATTTCCGGGTTGTCGGGTGCTTCCGTGCCCAGGAGATAATAATCGAGATTGCGTTCGATCCATTGCCAGTGCTCGGGATCACCGTCATAATGTTCCTTTACCCAGAGCAACGCGTTGAGCGCCAGGTAATCATGCGTTCCATAGGTGGGTGATTCGCAATCGTAGCTCCAGCCGCCGTTCGACCATGCCGCTCCGGGAGCCGGCAGGGCGGTCAGGAGAAGGATTCCGGGACACACTGAGACAAGTATTCGAACCATGAGTTTTCTCATGACGACAGTCCTCCATGTGGTGGGTTCATGTCACTGCCGCGACCTGCCGCGGAACGATCCGGAACGATCGCAACCTGTTGATTTAACGTGGATGTCATCTGCACCCCGGCGCATCGCAGCGGCTTGATCATCGTTTGAAAGTGTATAACATGAGGCTTCTGGAGTGTCAACCTGGGCTCCAGTTCACATCTTGAGATTCTTCCGGGTCATGCGAGCCGATCGGCGGTTGATTCTCAGGGAAGCGCGGATGCCGGGTTGCTGAAACGGCCTGACAGAGGGGCGTCTGTCTGGTATTACTTGGATGAAACAGAGGAACCGGGGGAACCAGGAGGAACCCGGAGCAAAGCGCCGCGCCGCCTTCCATGTCAAACTGGCGTTAAGGAGGAACGATATGTCCACGACAGCCGCAGGCAACCTCAAGCTCTTGTTCACTTCGAAAATCCGACTAAAATTGTTGCTTTTTCTCGCCTTCGACTACACTCCCTGCGACGGAGTGAGAGAGTTAGCGAGGAGGTTGGACGAGGACTACCGGAACGTCAACCGGGAGTTGGATAATCTCTGCGCCCTGGGAATGGTCGGCATTTCCAGCCAGGGCAACCGCAAACTCATCACGCGTCCCGAACTTCGTCAAGGCACCTTGCTGGGCGAGCTGTGGAGTGTATTGCTCCAGCATGAACCAGTGATGGCGCGCCTGACCTCCGCAATGGGCGGCATCACCGCGGATGCCGTGGTCGCCCATCCGGCTGAATCAGGCATTGCCATTACTTTCTTCAATCCAGACATCGCTTCCGGCCGGTCGCCGGTGGACATGGAAGGTTTCCCCTTACTTTATCCACGGGTGGTCGTAACGGCGGAACCGGGGGCTGTTACCCGCTGGCTGGAGTCGACTCGGGCGGCTCCGGTATTCCATCTGCTCGGCACACCGCCGGTATCGGAGGCAACGGTCTCCGCCGGCGTCAGAACAACAGGCGACGCAGGGCGCTCCCGCCGAAGCCGTCCTCCGGAGTCTTTGAACATGGGGGAGGACTAGTGGCCGATCCATACGGTCAACGACGGGATCGCGCATCGTCGGATCGGGCTCTATGAAGCAACAGAGAACCGTGCCTCCACCCATTGCCTCAGGAATCCGCGCCGCACATGAACGCATTTCACCCCACTACGGTTTGACCGATCTGGACGGAATCATTCCATCACCTTCTTACCAGCACTGGAACATGGATCGCCGCGCCCTTCGTCCAATGCATCATTTCGCCTCCCGCCTGCCGTCAGGCGCGGATGCCATCTTTCTTGATGCGGGATGCGGGAACGGGCAGTTCTCGCAGATTTACCTCGCGTGGGGCGTGCCGTCGGTTCTTGGCGCTGATTTCGCCACCGGCATGCTGGAAACCGCACTGGAGCGTTCCGTCCGCAACGGATATGAAGCCCGCTTCGACGCTCTTCAGACCGAGTTGGGAAAGCTCGCCCTGCGCGACGATTGTATACATGGCGCGCACCTGTTCGGCGTGATAGAGCACCTCGACGATCCGCGTGGCGTCCTTGCCGAACTGGTACGGGTGTTGGTTCCCGGGGGACTCCTCTTGTTCAGCGTGCCACGGCGATGGAGCATCCCTTTCTTCGATTACCTGTTCTTCGGACAGAGCCCTCTCCAATGGGGCAGCCGGCCGATCTGGCGCGACTACCTGCGGTTTCGCGGCAAGCTTCGTTACTATCGTTTTTTCTCGCGACGTGCCGTGGACGATCTGCTGGCCGGGATACCGAATGCCGAAGTCGTGGAACGGCAAGGCTTCGCCTTCTTCCATGTCCAGGGGTTTCCCTTCGCGCCGCTGCACTGGTTGGCCGGCCGGCGCGGCGGTTACCGCCTGCTGGACTCCCTCGATACCCTGTTTCGAGTGATCTGGCCATGGCCGGGAGCCGAATACCTGGTGCTGCGCAAGGTCGGTCCCCTGTCATGAACCTACCGCTGCGCTCCATGCTCCACACCGGCCTTGTTTCTTCCGGCCGGATCGCCATAGCAGGCAGCGCGTTCATCATCACGCTGATTCTGATCAAACACTTCAATCCCGAGCAGTACGGGACGCTGGTGACCGTGACTACGTTCATGGCGCTGTTGCCCATGTTCATGGATTTCGGTACCACTTTTTCCATCGTTCGTTTCGGAGCCCTGTTCGGCAGTGCCGGCGATAACACCTCCATGGCACTGATTTTTAAAGGCATCTTCTGGCTACGCATCATCATCGGCCTGCTCATTGTGGCTGCGGGGCTGGCATGCGCCGGCTGGATCTCGACCGTTTTTTTCCATGACGATGGCGCTGCCGCCTGGGTCTCCTGGGCGTTCCTCGGTTCGTTCGCGATGGCCATGGTATTGTTTGTACAAGCCATCCTCCAGACCCATGAGCGTTTCATCGCCTACAGTATGTTGAACATGTGCGAGGGATTGGGAAAGCTGGCCTGTATTGCGGCGGCGGTGTACCTGTTCGCGACCGGTGTCAGTGGGGTGGTGATGGTTTATGTGCTGGTGCCGCCCGTGCTGTTCATCATCGGTGCCGTCGTTATCAAGTGGTCGTTTCTGACCACCAGCCGGCGGCCGGGTGATCCACAGGTTCTGAGGCGGCTGTTCCACTACAGCAAGTGGATCATCGTCGCCAATATCTGCATGATCGTCTTCAGCAACATGGATATCCTGATGCTGGCGGCCATGCGAGGCACAACGGAGACTGGATTGTACGGCGGGGCATTCAAACTTGCTGCCGTCGTGCAGGTGCTCACCAGCTCCATCACCGTGGTATTGATGCCAAAAGTTGCGAAGCTTCGTACCAAGGAGCGTCTGACCAGGTTCCTGCTGCGCAGCTCGATGTACCTTACCGGTCTGATTCTCCTGATGGTGCCCGGCGTCCTTGCCGGCCGGCAGATACTACTCACCGTGGCCGGTGCCGAGTACATCGCCGCGGTGCCGATCTTCAGGCTGCTCTACCTTGACAACCTGCTGACGTTCCTGCTGGTGCCGCTGCTGCTATGGATATTCGCAATTAACCGCCCGGTGATTTATGCGGTGGTCGGTATCGCCGAACTGTTATTGAACTTGGTGGGGAATATGATATGTATTCCAGCATTCGGGGCGTTGGGTGCCGCCTGGGTGACGCTGCTCGCCAGGCTGGTCTCGGGGGGGGCGGGAGGCTACTTGG
>JAFGDC010000174.1 GCA_016932295.1 candidate division CSSED10-310 bacterium | reverse complement strand
CCCCCCCTAGACTGTCTCCCGGCAATTCGCATCCCCGCTGCCTCCCAGATACGCGTCAATCACGCGCCCATCCCCCTGCATCTCCCCCGGCGTCCCCGCAGCAATCGTCACTCCATGATCAAGCACATACATGCGCTCACAAATACCCATCACGAAACGCATGTCATGCTCGATCAGCAGGATGGTGATGCCGGTATCCCGGCGTAATTGCTGAATAAATAACATCAAATTGGTCGTTTCATGTGGGTTCATGCCGGCGGCGGGCTCGTCCAGCAGCAGGAGTTTCGGTTCGGTGGCCAGCGCCCTGGCGATCTCCAGATGCCGCTGTTTGCCATACGGCAGACTGCCGGCACGCTCGCCGCTGACATCCGCCAGTTCCGTCAGTGCCAACAGTTCACGGGCGTGCTCCCGCATGCCGGTCTCCTCTCGCCGGTAACGGGGTAGCCGGAAGGCGGCTTCCAGCCACCCGGCTCGCAGTTTCAGGTGGCGGGCCACCAGGACGTTGTCGAGCACCGTCAGGTTTTCCAGCAACCGGATATTCTGGAAGGTGCGGGCGATACCCAGAGCCGTAATGCGGTCCGGGCGCATGCCGGTGATATCCCTTCCCCAAAAGCGGATGCGATTCTCCGTCGGTACATATATCCCGGTAATCATGTTAAATACAGTGGTCTTTCCAGCGCCGTTCGGACCGATCAAGCCCACCAGTTCCCCCGCCCGGATCTCCGCCGAAAACCGCTCCACCGCTGTCAGTCCGCCGAAACGCATGGTGATCGCATCGGTTGCCAGCACAAGATCGGCCGCGGACGATCCGTGATTCATACCTCAACCCCAATCCCCGTCATGCTTTTTTCCCGGCTGCCGGACGGTCGCTGCCCCGGTCGGTGATGAGGGTCCATCTGAATTCTCTGCCTCCGGTAATGCCGCGTCGCCAAAACAGGATGGCCGATAGCAGCATGGCGGAAAAGATGACCATGCGGAGTCCTGGTATTCCGGGCAGGTGCAGGCCCCAAATGCTCATCGGCGCTTCGATCGGACGCAGGGCTTCCAGCAGGATGGTGATCGCAACCGCCGCGATACAGGTGCCGGTCAGGGAACCCTGGCCGCCGATGACGACGATGATGAGGACATTGAAGGTCATCAGGAAGATAAAGGTTTTCGGATCGATGGTGGTGATCAGGTTACCCAGCAGTCCGCCGCCGACACCGGCGAAGAAGGCGCTGATCGTGAACGACAGCAGCTTATGCCTGAACAGGGAAACGCCCATGCTTTCCGCCGCCAGTTCGTTCTCGCGGATGGCGAGGAAGGCGCGGCCGTAGCTTGATGTCACCAGGCGCCGGATGAAGAAAACCGTAAATACCGCCCATCCCCAACTCCAGGCCAGGTTGGTATGCATGGGTATGCCTTTCAGCCCGAGTGCGCCGTTGGTGATCGATACCGTGTTGTTGGCGACAACTCGTATGATTTCTGCGAATCCCAGTGATGCAATCGCCAGATAATCGCCTTTCAGACGCAGTGTCGGACCGCCGACCAGGCTGCCGAACAGTGCCGCCGTCAATCCACCCGCCAGCAGCGCAAAGAAGAAGGGAAGATGTATTTTATCCAGCGGAGAGAGCAGGGGCTCGATGATGTATGTCGATACCTTCTGCTCCGGAGACATCGTCAACAGGGCAGTCGTATACGCACCGATCGCCATGAAACCGGCATGCCCGAGCGAAAACTGGCCGGTGAAGCCGAAGATCAGGTTGAGGCTGGCACCGAGCACAATATAGATACCGCACAAATTCAGGACGCGAACCCAATACGGATTCCATGTCCACTGCACCCATGCCAGAATCCCCGCCAGTCCCGCCAGCGCAAGTATCGTCCACCACGCCTCCCGCTTCACCTGATTCCGCTTCACCTGATTCCACTCCAGGATGTTCGAATCCATCCGATCCGCATCCCCCGGTCCCGGGAAAGTGTCAGGAAATCCTTATATCGACCGAAATTATCCGCCTTTCCCTGACCGACCGTGTCCTCCAGTGGTTCGCTATTTGATCCAGGGGGAAAACAGGGTGGTCGGTTAATCGTCATCCTCTCCGCCTATGCTTTCTCGCCAAGTTCCACGCCCAGTATCCCGCTCGGCCGCACCAGCAGGATTGCGATCAGGATGAGGAATGCGAATGCGTCGCGGTAGCCGGCGAGGGCCGGCAGGAACGCAACGATCAGGATTTCAGCCATTCCCAGCAGGAATCCGCCGAGTGTGGCGCCGCCGATTGAACCGATCCCGCCGAGGATGGCGGCAATGAATGCTTTCAGTCCGGGGAAAACGCCCATGAGTGGTTGCAGTTGGGGATATTTCAGACCCCACATGATCCCGCCGATGGCGGCCAGGATGGAGCCGGTGACGAAGGTTAGGGAGATTGTCCGATTGACGTTAATGCCCATCAGGCGGGCGGTTTCAATGTCGTATGAGACTGCTCGCATGCCCAGCCCGATCCGTGTTTTGTAAATCAGCAGGACCAGGATCAGCAGGGCGGCTCCGGTGATTGCCGGGATGAACAGGTTGACGGACAGGATACGGACTTCTCCGATCGTCAGGATGGCACCGAAAATATCCGGTCGCGGAAAGGCTTTCGGGCGTCCGGTGAAGAGCACGATGCAGAGATTTTCGAGGAAGAAGCTGATGCCGATGGCGGAGATCAGGGCGGAGATGCGGGGTGCGTTCCGCAGCGGGCGGTATCCACCGAGGTCGATGATTACGCCGATGATTCCCGTCAGCAGCAGTGCGGCCGGGAATGCGATAAACCACGGCAGGTGGAAGATCAGTGCTCCATAGTAAGCGGCATAAGCGCCGATCATGAAGATATCGCCATGTGCGAAATTGATCAGTCTCAGGATTCCATAAACCATTGAATAACCGATCGCCAGCAGGGCATACAGGCTGCCCAGCGAAGCTCCATTGACCAGATGCTGCAGCAGTTCTCCGGCACTCATGCTTTGGTCCCACCGAGCATGAAACAGGAGCATGACGGCGGCATGGCGCGGATAAAGAACACGTGGAATATGAATCCTGCAACTCCGCGGCTATCCATCGGTTCCCTTATTGTAACGCCCCTTCTCCCAACCGCAACTGTTCCCCGCCGACCACGATCCACCATTAAGCCGCGATCTGCTGCTATCATCCGTCGTCTTCTCCCCGACGGATGCGTTGCCAGTGCCGTCGCATCTCCCTGCGACATATGGAAATACGCCTGCGTTCGTTGCTCCGTTGTCGCCTGACATCCAGCACCTTGCTGGTGTCCGTGGTTAGACACCAAATCATGATGCCAAAAGGAGTTCAGAAAATCAGGTGGTG
>JAFGDC010000173.1 GCA_016932295.1 candidate division CSSED10-310 bacterium | reverse complement strand
CAACAGGTCAAGCCCCAGCAGCACGAACAGCACGTAAAGGGACAATAACGGATTGGCGCGATGGGGACTGGGGGGATATGCCATCGCGCACAATACATACGTGGAGGCAACACCACAAAAACAGAACATCAGGAAAATGTAGAATCCTCTGCCAAGATTACCAAGCGCCCGGAAAAAACCCAGGTAGAAGAGTGGAAATGAAACCACGGGATAAAAGCGCATCCGTTCGGAAAGCAGGAATGGCGTGAAGTGTATGGCGAATGCCCGTAGATTGACGGCGAGCTTGCCCTCTGCGAGAAAATTGTGCCATTCCCCCAGGGCGCGCCCATTGTATGAGTTCCAGAAGTAGATGACAAAATAAATCATGGGTGTGAACATGACCAGGGCGGAGATCAGCGACAGCAGGAGGCGATGTGCGTTGCGAAGAATGAACCGCGGTATGACGGCCAGCAGCACCAGGCAGGTCAGGACGGCGGCGGCGGGAATCAGCCGGAAGGTGTGATACATCATCATGCCACCACCCATCGATATTCCCAATCCCAGGAAATCGGCGGTCTGCTGGCGGCGGAAGGCCCGGTCGGCGAAGTACAGCACCATGAACATGAACAAGGGGCACAGGATGCGGCGGTAGGGAATACGACCTTCCACCAGCGCTCCCGGCGCCGCGGCCATCAGCGCAGCCGCCAGAACCCCCATGTATCGATTGTTGAAAAAGCTCGCACCGAACAGGTAGGCACTGAGTATGGTGAGCAATCCAATACCCGCCAGGCAGTAAAACACCGCTGGTATGGTTGGTCCGAACAGGTGGATGAAGAGCGCCACCAGATACATGAAAAAGGTTTCCTTGGAGTGCTCCTCCACCGTGAAACCCACCAGCAGCCGTCTGGCATGGATCAGGTCTGTTGCATACAAGCTGTTCCAAGCGCCGTCGTCACCGAGACAGTAGGGGAACTGCGCGACATCGTGGAAGCGGAACGCCCCACCGGCGAGCAGAACAAGCAGCAGTAACAGCCAGGCCAACCTGGAACCGGTGATGGGCGGGCGTGCAGGGTCAATTTCGGATCGCCGGTTGAACACGAAATACGCCACGATGAGCAGACACACCGCGCCAAGCCACCAGAACCAGTACTCCACCCCGGCCCTGAAAACCTGGTCCGGCTGGGGCAGGACGTAGCGAAACGGAGGCCGCTGCCTGCCGATGTATGCCAGCAGCCGTAGGTAGCTCACCACCGCCGCGACGATTGCGCCGAAAACCAACAGCCAACCAGCAATTCGGGTGCGTTCTCGTCTTGTTGCAGCCATCTTGCTCTCCTGGCGCCTCGAATCTCAAAACGGGGTGGTGGTGTCGATTCACGGCGCGGGCCAGGAATATCGGTACTGTGAACGTTGCACTATTACAGCATCGAACCACCGGTACTGACAAGATCAGGATGTACGGGTGCATGGCCGCGGAAGCCGGACGTTGGTTGCCATGGGTGCAAGCGGTCAATATAGTGACGGAGAGGTCATCCGGGAGGAGCCAACATGAAACTCAGTTCCATTGTCATAATTCTTTGCTGCGCATGGCTTTGTCTGACACCAGCGGGGTTGTGCAATCCCCCGATATACATCAGTTTCCTCTGGCACATGCACCAGCCCGTGTACGTCCCCTATGATGAAGCCATCACCATCGTGCAGAACAACGGCCCCGTTGGCGGACCTGGCTTCTCCTTCAGTCTCCACGAGATGTGGGCGAGCAAGGGTGGACCCTACCGCACCTGGCCTATCGATGCGGTGGAGACCGGTATGAACGCCGGCCTGCCGCATCTCGGCGCGCAGGTGAACTTTACCGGCTCGCTCATGGAGAGCCTCGGCAACCTCGAATACCATGACTGGAACGGCGGCTACTACAACAACTGGAAGTATCGCTGGCAACAAGGGGCATCCTGGCGGACTTCGCTGGGCAACACCCGTGTCGAAATCATCGGCTTCCCCTTCCACCACCCCATCGCCGGACTTGTCCCAGTTGAAGACCTGGAACTCCAGATCGAGATGCACCGGCGCCTCTACCTGGACAATTTCGGCGGCACTTACTCAAGCGGTTGTTTCCCCGCGGAGACCAGCTTCCACGAGCGATCCATCCCCGCCCTGGTCGAAGCGGGCATGCAATGGGTGCTGGTTGACAACATCCATCTCAATCGGACCCTCACCGATTACCCATGGACCGGTAACTCCGGAGTGGTCGAACCCAACGGCGCCGATTCCAGCGGCGTGACCCTCCAGCAAATGGATCCCGGCTCCCAATGGCTGAACCTGAACGGCCTGTGGGCGCCGGAAGCGGTCTCTCCCTGGGCGTACCGACCGCACCACATCGCCTGGACGGACCCCGCCACCGGCCTCGATTCCACCATCGTCGCCATTCCGGGCGCTTGCTATATGGCCAACGAGGATGCCCGTGGCGGCTTCGGAGCGCTCAACTACGAAGGCGTCATGAGCCAGCTAGAGGCCAGCAATACGGATGATGACCACCCGCTCCTCGTCGTGCTCCATCACGACGGAGAGAATTACGGCGCGGGCACCGATTCGTACTACCACTCGAACTTCCAGAACTTCGTCAACTGGGCGCAGGCCAATCCCAACCGGTTCGTTCCCACCACCATTCAGGATTACATGGACATGTTTCCACCGGACACCAATGACATCGTGCGCGTGGAACCGGGCGGCTGGATCGGCTCCGGCTGCCTGGATCC
This sequence comes from candidate division CSSED10-310 bacterium, assembly GCA_016932295.1. Next base: position 11,886 of record JAFGDC010000173.1, on the reverse strand, counting down.
GGAATTCCGCTTCTGGCTTGCCGATCCGGATCCCTTCCCGCAAGGCTACTCACCGGACTGGAACAGTTGGTCCGTGCTCACCGCCGCCCACAACTGGGTGCATACCGCCGATTCCATCCAGCACTGGGGCGCCATCGGCGACATCCTTTACAACAACGGCAACCAGACCGCCCGGGCGTTCCATGACTACCTCTGCGCCCAGGCCAGCGACTACGAGTACTGGGAAGGCGGTCCGGATCAGCTTATCTGGAACAGCAACGCCGTCCGCGGTTGCAACCTGGCGGTGGAACACGCCGGCGGCGTGGTGTCCGGCGGCAACGATACCGTGGGTCCCTCGATTTTCAAGCCCCAACGCCAGCCCTACAATCCCGGCGGCATGGAATGGCATGAGCAGCAACCCTCGGACTTCACCGTCTGGACCTTCATTTACGATCTGTCGGGTATCGCTTGGGCCAAAGTGAACTACCGCATCGATCCAGACGGCGCCGTGGGTCCGGAAAACAGGGTCTACGCCGGCGGCGCCTGGAACGAGGCATTCATGACCGGCGAGACGCGGCCGTCCCAATCCGCCGTGCAGCCTTACTATCAAGCGGACTACTATTCAGCGGTCATCGCAGGGCAGACCCAGGTGCTGGTGGACTATTATGTTGAGGCGCAGGATGACCTGGGCAACGTCGCCAGGTCGGAGATCTGCCATGTCTTTGTCGGCGCTTTCTCCGGACCCGACGAATCCGTCACATGGACACCTTCCTATCCCACCCGCGACCAGATCATCACCATCACCGTACACGAGCCGGGTCAGGGCGGCTGGTTGCACTGGGGGGTGAACGCCGTCGGTACCGACTGGACGCAGCCCGATGCCGGCTATTGGCCGGCTGGCACCACACTCTTCGGTGGCACCGGCCCGGCGGTGGAAACACCCCTGGACGGTCCCGGTCCGCACGGCGACTACCAGGTCCAGGTTGGTCCCTTCAACCAGTCCCAAATCGTGCATACCATCGATTTCGTTATCCATTTCCAGGATGACTCATGGGACAACAACGAGGGCCAGGATTACCACATCGCAATCTGGGAGACACCGCCGCCGGCTACCGCCACCCCAACGCCGCGGCCCAGTGCCACCGCCACCCCAAGCCACACCCCACCCCCCTGGGCCACCCTGACCCCAACTCCCACATCCGGCTTCTCTCCTTCCGCCACCCCCACTCTCGTGCCCATGACCGACATCACCATCGACCTGCGTCTCAACCAGCCTTGGTTCACCGCGGGGGAATGGTTCAGCCTGGATCTGTCCGTGGTCAACGGGAGCCCTGTCGGCGTGGCTGCGGATCAGTACGTGGTGCTGGAGGCGTACGGTCAGTACTACTTCCATCCAGGCTGGTGGTCGTACCCTACTTCGACACAGGTGTTCATCACGGGTGGCGCGGTATATTCGGACAGGCTGCTGGATTTCCGGTTGCCCGACGATCTGCCCCGGGCGGCACCGTTCTATTTCTACAGTGCACTGCTGAGCCGCGGAAGCGGTGTGCTGCTGAGCAACTTCGAGATGGAAGTGTTCGGTTTTTATTGAGTGGTGTTCGATGAAGAGGCAGCCAGGCCGGCTTGGCCCGGTTCCTGGTTCCCATTCCACGGCGCGCGCGAAGTTGCCCAGCACAGACCCATGGATCGGCGCACGACGATAGCGAGGCTGGACGGTGTCGTGGCGCGTCCTCCGTTTTTTCCTCTCAACTGACACCTTCTTTGTGGTATCCTCTGCGGGAAGGTCACAAAATGAATCAGTCCTCATTTCGCAAGGAGGCTATGTATGGGTCGCATGAACGGTCTGTTCTCCGCCGCCGGACTGGCGGTACTGGTCGTGATGGCACTTGCCGCGGCTCCCGCGGCTCCCGCGGCCACCGCGCCGCTTGTCCCCACACCCTATTTCACCGACGTATCGGCGGAGACAGCGCTGGATACCGTCCACGCCTTCCGCATCGGCATAGTGGACCTTAACAACGATCTCTATCCCGACCTGGTACTGCATCTCACACCCGATGAAGGCAGCGGCGACGTCGTGGACAAGCAACTGGTCTATCTCAACGTGCCCGGCGACGACCCCGGCGATCCCCATGACCGCCGGTTCGAAGACTTCACCGAAGCATCGGGCATCAGGGACAACCGCGCCGGCACCGAAGACGGCCGCCATTCGTCCTCCGCCCTCTTCGGCGACATAGACAATGACGGCGACGTGGACATGTTCAACAACGTCTACCTGCACCGCAACTACACCCTCAACCTGGGTACCAACGATCTCATGCTCAACAACGGCGCCGGCCATTTCACCTTCAGCGGCGCTTCGACCTTCCATGAGGAGCCCATCTACAACACCCCCACCGCGGTGTTCCTCGATTTCAACAACGACAGCTACCTGGACCTGTGCATCGGCAACTGGTACTTCAACGATGTCATGTCACAGGATTATCTGTACCAAGGCCACGGCGACGGCTCCTTCACCAATGTCACCGCAACCTGCGGCATCGAAGGCGCGCTGACCGCCGTCTACGCCGTCGCCACCATGGACTGGAACGACGACGGTCTCATGGACCTGTTCCAACCCAGCTATTCCCATACCGCTGTCGGCGCTCAATACTACCACTGGCGCAACAACGGCGACGGCACCTTCACCAATGTCACCGTCGAAACCAATTACGGCGAGATCGGTGGCTACGGATCCGGGTTCGCCTCCTTCGGCAGCATGCCCTTCGACTATGACAACGACGGCGACATGGATTTTTTCGAGCTGCTCGTGCACGGCAACCGCAAGGTGTATTCCACGGTGGTGACCAACATCGACAATGTCTGGCTGTGGGACTTCGAGCGAATCACCGGTCGCGACGATGTGGATCCCATGCCGCGCCACCACGGCGACCACCACGCCCATTTCTTCGACATCGAGAACGATGGTCTCAATGATTACATCCTCAGCGAGAGCGGCTATGACAACAACCGGCTCTATATTTTCAAGCAGGAACCGGATCACACCTTCCATCCCGTCACCATCGACACCGGCCTGGATGTCATCAACGACGCCAACCTGCCACCGGGCAACGTGTCACCCCTTGACTACGATCTCGACGGTGACGACGACCTGCTCGTCGGCTTTGGCAACGATGCCCCCTTGCAGCTCTGGCGCAACGATGTGGGCACCCTTAACAACTGGCTGACATTGATTCTCGAGGGCGCCGGTAAACCCGGGTACAGCAACCGCAGCGCCATCGGCGCCCGTATCACGATCGCCGCCGGCGCCGCCCAGTACACCCGCGAGGTCCACTCGGGCAACGGCCACCAGGTGCCGCAGATTCCCTTCACCCAACGCTTCGGGCTCGGCCAGGCGGGCAGCGTGGACATGATCCATGTGCGCTGGCCCAATACGGACCTTACCGAACTCAGCATGTTCGATGTCGACGTCAACCAGTTTCTGACCATTCGTGAAGATCCCACCAATGATCCGCCGGCCACCGGCGTGACCCTGGTCATGCCGCAAGAACGGTTTGCTCCCGGCGACACCTGCTGGCTCGATGCCTATCTCTACAATGAAGGACCTGATCCACTGGACGACATGTTCCTCATCATCGTCCTGGATGTCTACGGCACCTACTTTTTCTATGACGATTGGAGCCAGGATGTGGATGCGGTGCTGGCGGATGTTCCCGCCGGTGTGAACTATCGTCACATCCTGCCCTCCTTCCAGTGGCCCGACACGGGAGAGGACGAGGTGCCGGGGTTGCTGTTCCTGGGTGCCATGCTGGACCATACCGGCAGCTTGGTGGGAGGCATGAACGGCCTGGGCATGTGTGAATTCAGCTATGGTCCCTGAGAGGTGCCGGATGGTTTGACCGGCGACCTGCCGCCCGGTGCGGCGCCACGAGTCCGGTGGATGGGTGTCGCACGATCGGGTGGATCGATTCAGCGACTCGGTGTCTTGACCATAACCAGACACGTACCATGATCATGTCCTTACGCACATGTTCGAACCATTATTGCTCAGTAACGGTGTTCGACGATTCCTGACGTGGGATGCTTCCATTCGATGTCATGCATATCCAGGATCGATATGTTCACCACCATGGAATGATCTGGTGCCGCGGCGTTCCGTTGTAATACGGTGATTCTGCCGGTGAAAGACACCTGCCATTTCCAGGTGTTCGGCTCCACCAGCATACACGACCCATACATGGGGCGAATCGATGGATATATATACGAATCCATGAACCGAATGAATCGATGGCTCGTCAGGTTTCGTCCTGCCGTTTGAGGAACCCCGCGAACTCCAGTTCGTAGATGTAGAGCAGTACGGCGCACAACCCGAAAATCAACGGGCCGTATATTATCCCGATCAAACCGAACTGGCCTATGCCGCCGAGAATGGCAAAGAACAACAGCAGCGGCGACATGCCGGCCTCGCCCTTCATCAACACCGGACGAAGGAAATTATCTATGGACCCCACCACCGCGATCGACCAGGCGCCGAGGAAGATGGCCTTGCCCCAACTGCCGATGATCAACAGGTAGACACAGGCCGGCACCCAGACCATGGCGGTTCCCACCACTGGTATAAGAGATGCGAATCCCATCATGGCGCCCCAGAACAGCGCCGGAATACCGACGATGAGCAGGCCGGTGCCTCCGGCCGTGCCCTGCGCCACCGCCGTGGCGAGGGAACCCCACAGGGCTGATCGACTCACCGACCGGATCCGGTTCAGCAACTGTTCCTCGTGGTTTCGGGAAAGAGGAGAAAGGTGCAATAACCAGTTTTTCATGTCGCCGCCTTCGCGGAACAGGAAGAACATCAGAAAGATCATGAGGAAAAATTTCATGAAGAGCGATGACATGTTCTGCAACAGTGTGCCGGCATGGGACAGGAGGAACTGCACCATGGTGCTGCTGAAATTCATAATGGTTGAGGTGACGTCGGGAGTATTGAACGAAGTGAGTTCGAACTTGCTCTTTAACAGGTTGATGATTTTCACCGCCCATTCCGAGTGCGCCGCCTTCTCCATGCCACCCGCCTGGATCCAATCCCGTACCGCATTGAAGGAGTCGATGCCCTGCTGGACCAGGGCGGTGGCGAAGGCGGTGAGCGGCAGGATGACCACCAGCACGATGAGAATGCAGGAGATGATGGAGGCAAGCGTTTCCCTGCCCTTGAGCAGCTTGAGCACCCGCACGTGGACCGGTGCCCAGACCGAGGACAACAGGATGGCGATGATGATGGTATTGAGATAAGGCTGGATGATCTTGAAACCGAAATAGAACGCCATGATCGCCAGTAATACAAGGAAGATTCCCGCCAGTCGCCGCCCCCTCAGCAATTCCTGCGTAAGACGGGTGTCATCTGCGGACGGGAGCTTAACCGGTTGTTCCGGCGGATTGCTGTTCATTTTCTGTCACCTCGCCGTGATGTTGTGCGGAACCCATGCTACCATGCCGCGGAACGGGGGGACAAGCATTCCGGTTGCACCGAATGTGAAGCGGCGGCGATCAGGTGACTCGGTTAAAGGGGATGTGGAGGAGTGCCTGGGGATACCTGGGGATGCGGATGGTATAGTACGTCAGGCCGTCCCGGTCTGGTTACCATGGCGCTGGGTCGACAACCGGGCTGGCGGCCGTATGTGGTTCTTTCAGTCGCCCAGCAACGTACGCTACCCCTCCGACGTTTGATTTGTGCGGGTTGTTCTGGTACGATTCCGTGAATTTTGAGGGATCGGGATGGCCAACGTTCTTTTCTTACAAGATCTCGCATATGAATACTTCGGAACCATGCATCTCAGTGCATATCTGAAGCAACACGGTCACCAGTGCATGGTCTTCATCGATCATCTGGAACATGACGTGGTCAGGAAAGTGCTCGATGCCAATCCGGACCTGATAGCCTTCTCCTGCCTTACACCGACGGTGAAATGGGCATTGCAGGCAGCCCGTCGTGTCAAGTCTGAGAAGAACATTCCCATTATATTCGGTGGTAACCATGTGACGCTCAATCCTGAGGACCTGTTCCAGAATGACGTGGCCGATTTCGTCTGTATCGGCGAGGGCGAGCAGCCGCTTGTCGAACTGTGCGATGCCCTGGATCGCGGCGAACATCCAACAGCTATAGAGAATCTATGGATCAAGGCGGATGGCAAGGAGTATCGCAATCCGCTTCGTCCGCTCGTGGTGGACCTGGACACGCTGCCCTTCGCGGATCGGGAAATGTATGACCGCTACCCTTTTTTCAAATCAAGAAAGGTCAAGGCCATGCTGCTGGGCCGCGGCTGTCCGTACAAGTGCAACTACTGCCATAACCACGCCAAGATGAGACTGTTCAGTGGGTTGGGAAAATATGTGAGATTCCGCAGTATCGAGCATGTGCTGGCGGAAATCGACGAGTTGATCGGTACGTACCGGTTCGAGTTCCTGCATTTTGTCGACGATGCGTTCGGCACCAACAAGAAGTGGCTTCGGGAGTTCCTGCCGCAACTCGCCACGAGAGGTGTCCAATATGTCGGTTCGTTACGTGCCAACAATCTGGACGATGAGATGTGCGCCTTGATGAAAGCCACCGGACTGCAATCCATGTCATTCGCCGTGGAGACGGGAGAAGAGCGGTTCCGCACAGGCTTCCTCAAAAAGAATGTGACGGACAGGCATCTCCTGCGGGCGGCGCGTATGCTGCGCATGCACAAAATTCCATTCCTTACCATGAACATGGTGGGATTGCCCACGGAAACCCTCGAGCAATCCCTGCACACCTTGCATCTGAACATCAGGTTGAAGCCCGTCTATGCCTGCTGCTACCTGTTCCAGCCCTATCCGAACACTGAACTTTACGAGTACCTCGTTTCGCATCGGCTTTTCGATCCGGCCTCCATCAAGGACATGGGTTTCCTTTCCTACGACCTATCCATTGTCGCCAATCCGGCTATTAAAGAACAGCGGAATATCCAGCGGCTCTTCGCCCTCACCGTAATGTTTCCCCGGTTGTTCCCTTTGACCTCGAGAATCATCAAGGCGCCACCAAATCTTCTGTTCGATGGCATTTTCTATGCACTATATACATATTACCTGAAGCGATATTTCCGGCTCACGCCCAGAATCATTTTTTATAACATACTGTTCTGGATAAAGTTCAACCTGCTGAAAAAATCATCAACATAGAAATTGCATGAAGGGCATTCGAGCGAGTCTGCCTCGGTCCCGGTCGGTGCCCCCCCGGCGTACACCGCGGAGAATTCGGGCCATCCGTCGCCTATTCACCAAACGCGCCGGACATGACACACTACTTTCTCAACCAGAGGAGACCTCATGCAACGACAATTACCCGGCTTGCGATGGAAACCATCCTGGGTCAGCCATCTCGGCTGTATCGAGGGCTGTCTCGACTACCTTGGCATCGCCCCTTCCACTGCGTGGCTCTATGGCGGCACTGGACACGCCTTCGTGCTCAACATCCATCAGGAGGGGGGGCCGAGCGGTCCCACGGCCTGGAAAGCGAAACCCCTGTTCGAGCATGCCCCCAATCTCGGTTACTCGGTCGCGGGGATCCTCGCATTCAGCACCCAGCCGGAATACGGGGAGAAGGTGGCTCAGGCCTGGGAAATGACCAGAAACGCCATTACCGGAGGTCTGCCATGTTACGCATGGGAGATGGAGCTGCCGGAATACTACGTGATCACCGGATACAATGACTTGGGCTACTTGTACAATGGTCCACCCACACCCGATCACGCCGGATTGAAGCCATGGCGGTCGCTCGGTGGGGGCGGCACGGGTGTGCTCGAGTGTTACCGTGTGCTGCCAGGCGATCCGGCAGATCCCGCCGTCACGGTCCGCGCCGCCCTGGAATTCGCCGTGGCTTTCGCCCGAAATCCCGATGAGTGGCTGCTGCCACGCTATACCGGTGGTCCCGCCGCCTACTCCACCTGGGCGGAGACAGCCCGTGCCGGCAACGCCGACGACCTGGGCATGCGCTTCAATGCCGCTGTCTGGCACCAGTGCCGGGCGTATGCCACGGAGTTCCTTGCGGAGGCTGCGGAGGTACTGCCCTGCGTGCGGGAGCACCTGCTGGCGGCGTCTGATGCCTACCGATCAGTCGCCGTCAACCTGGCTGAATTGTCCAGGCTGTATTCGTTCCCCCGTGACCGAACCACTCCCGAACCGGACCGAGTCACCGCCGCGGTGGAACTCCTTACCAGTTGCCGGGTCCGCGAGGAATACGGAATCAGTCTGCTCGAGTCACTGCTGGCCGAATCATTCTGACTCCCCGCCAGTGAATGATCGAACACGACATCGACCCCTCGATGCCATGACCGGTTGTTTCATGGGCGCTCCCCGACAATCGTGATTGCTCCCGCGCCACACCATGGACGCTGCCGGGCCTGCTCCCCTCAAGTTGCGTTCATGAGAGGGCATACCTATAATGACCCTGTTTCGAAGGAGGCTGGATGGACGATGTCGTGGCAAGACTGATCTCGTGGTCCAGGGGTGAACCACGGGGCCCCTTCAATGTCGAACTGAATCCCACCGACCTGTGCAACCTGCGCTGTTGCTTCTGCGGCACACTCGAGAAGAAAAAGGCCGAGAACTGGGATTACAGTGACGAGATGTCGAAGGAACGCCAGCTTGACCTCACACGCGAAGGCATCACTCTCGGTGTACGCGCCTGGCGCATCTCCGGAGGCGGCGAGGCCATGGTGCATGCCGGCACGGTCCTGGATATGATGACCCTCATCAAACAGAGCGGCGGCTGGGGTGACCTTACCACCAACGGCACCCTGTTCAAGGGTGACGCCATCGAGCGTATCGTGGACCTTGGCTGGAACTCGGTGGAGTTCAGTATCGACGGCGCCGATGCCAGAACCCACGACAAGCTGCGCGGCCGGTGGCGAACGTTCCGCAAAGCCATCCAGGCAATGGAACGCTTCCAGGCGGTCAAACAGGCTCGCGGCGCGGCTCTCCCCGAGATTCACTGGAAGAGCATCCTCATGGCGCCGAACTACCGACAGGTCCCCGACATGGTGCGGCTGGCCGCCTCCCTGGGATGCGCCAAGTTCATCCTGGAACCAATTGCCCCCTGCACACCCGATGGTCCGGCACTCAAATTGAGCCGCGGACAGACCATGGACTTCCAGGCTTTCCTCGAACATGCCATTGCCATCGCCGATGACGCGGGTCTCCGGCACAACCTCGCCGACTTGCGGGAGGTGGATCTCATCGCCAAGGATGATCTGGATACGAGACTGGTGGAGCAGGAACGGGCCGTCGATCACAATCTGCTGCCGGTGGTCTGCTTTCAACCGTGGTACAACATGGTGGTGCGGCCCAATGGGGACGTTTCCCCCTGTTGTGTTTTTTTCAGCCGGGGCCGGGAGGCGGCCGGGTCCGGTTTGCACGAGGTCTGGCATGGTGAGTATTTTTCCGGGCTGCGGTACCGGATCCTCATCGGCGAGCTTCCGCCTGAATGCGCCACCTGTCACATCGAACATATCCACAAGAACCGCGCGATGCGCGAGGAGATCCTGAACCGCCTGTCCGAGAATGAACGCGAGGTGGTGTACGAACGCTGGATTGAATCGGCCCGACGCGCGACCGGGGGAGAAGGATAGCCAATGCGGGGCTACGAGGAAAAACTGGAACGGTTGGTGAGTTGGGCCAGGGGAATCCCGGCACCGCCATACAGGATCGAGGCGGAAATCACCGATCTGTGCAATTCCAGGTGCATTTTTTGCTGGCAGCGCTCGTCCCCCCGGGCCATCGACGTGGATGTGTCACGGGAACTCACCCGGGAGCAATGGTTGGACCTGGTTCGGCGCACCGCCGCCATGGGTGCCCGGGAATGGCACCTGTGCGGCGGCGGCGAACCATTGATGAGGCCCGATGTATCGGTTGACGCGATGTATCTCGTCAAGGAATTGGGGATGCGCGGGGAACTCACCACCAACGGCACCCTGTTCAAGCCGGATGTGATCGAAAAACTGGTGCGCCTGGGCTGGGACCAGGTGGAAATAAGCATGGAAGCCCCCGACCAGGAAGTGAACAACTACCTGCGGGGGATCGATTACTCGTTCCAGAACACGACCGAAGCAATGCGGCAGTTCAAGTTCTGGAAGGAAAAACTGGGCAGGGACAGGCCGCGGGTGCTGATCGCCGGCGTACTCACCACCATGAACTACCGGTTGCTGCCAGAGATGATGCGGTTCACTCATGAAACGGGCTGCGAGAAACTCTCCATGAATCCCATCGTCATCTCCAAGCCGCCGTACGAGCCGGCCCGGGCATTGAAGCTCAATGCCGAACAACTGGCGGAATTGCCGGAGATCTGTCGTGAGGCCAAGCGGATCGCCGATGCACTGGGATTGGAAACCAACATAGACGATTTCATCGACACAAGATACGTGGGTGGTACCAATAAACTGGATGAGGTCATCAAGGAGGATGCCCACCATGCGGCCGCTTCCGGATTCTGCGCGGCCCATTGCTACCTGCCCTGGCAGGTCATGGCGATCCGGCCGTACGGCCTGGTGGGACCCTGCGTGCTGTTCAACGACGACGAGAGTGACAGCCTCGATGACTACACCATCGAGGAAATCTGGGAAGGCGATTATTTCAACCGGATCCGCCGTGATATCGCCGCGCAGGACCTGCCGGATTATTGCGCCAGGTGTTGCCCGCCGTTCGTTATCGAGGGTAAGAACATTCAAAAAGCATTGCTGGAACAGGAGAAGCGAGGTGCGTTCAGCGTGCCCGGTTCCCTGGCGCATCGCGGCAGGAGCCTGCTGGGCCGGTTGAAATGCATGTTGCGCCGTCGGGCCGGCGTGGAATAGCGGAGGCCGAATGTATCCGGAAACGAGACTGGAGAAAACGAAACGGGTGATCAAGTGGCTCGATGGAGACACCGCCGGACCCACCAAGATGGAAGTGGAGATCACCGACCTGTGCAATCTGCGCTGCACCTTCTGCTGGCAGCGTTCGGCCCCGCGCGCGCAGGACATCGATCCAACACGCGAGCTGTCGGATGAACGGTGGTTCGAAATCGTTGACGAATCCGCCAGGCTCGGCGTGCTCGAGTGGCGCATATGCGGCGGCGGCGAGCCGCTCTGCCGGAAGCGCGCCACGCTCGGTATCATCGACCGGCTCAAGGGACATGGCATGGCCGCGCAGCTTACCACCAACGGCGTGTTGTTCAGGGAGGATGAACTCAAGCGGCTCGTGGAGAACGGCCTGGACATCCTGGAATTCTCCCTGGAAGCGCCCAGCACCGAGGACAATGATCCCCTGCGCGGCAAGGGTGTCTTCGAGAGCGTCCAGAACGCGATACGAACGGTGAACCGCTACCGCGACCTGTTCAAGACGAAACTGCCCCGGGTCCAGATCAGCGCAGTGCTCGTCCGCGAAAATTATCGCACCATGGTGGACATGATGCGCTGGGCGGGTCGGGAGAAGATCGATAAGATCTCCTACAATCCGCTCACGGTAATGGGTGCGGCGACACCGGAGGGGCTCGCCGTACAGAACATGAAACTGGTGGACAGCGACCGCATCGACATGCAGTCCATCATCCTGGAAGCCAAGGCCGTGGCCGATGGGGCCGGCGTGGAGACCAACGTGGAGCAGTTCCAGGATCTCGCCCTGGTGGCCTCCACCAATACCATGAACGAGGTCATCGTGCGCAACGTGGAGACCCGGCAGGCGGCGGTTCCGGATGACGATCCACTCATCGATCTGCCGGACAAGTATAATCTCCCCTGCTATGGACCCTGGTACTGCATCGCCATTCGGCCGTACGGCAAGGCGGGTGCCTGCGTGCTGTTCGACGAGACCGGGGTGGATCTCCATGCCATGAGCCTCGAGGAAGTCTGGTACAGCGAT
>JAFGDC010000172.1 GCA_016932295.1 candidate division CSSED10-310 bacterium | reverse complement strand
GTCCCCAGATTTCCACCTGGAGCATGGCGAGACTCAGACCCACCGCCAGTGCATCGATGCTCGTGGCAATGGAGAGCATGACCAGCGACCAGCCTTTGGTAGGATCCGATTCCCTGAATTCCCTTGTCCCGCATCGGAGCGTGCCGATGATCATCCGGCCGCCCAGGACGGTCAGCAGTCCGAAGGCGATCCAATGATCCACCGCCGCGATCAGTTCCTGGACGGTCAGGCCGAGAGACCAGCCGAGTATGGGCATCAATCCCTGAAACAGTCCGAAGTGCCACGAGAGTCTGAGGTTCTGGCGGAGGGTGACCCGGCGCAGGGTTACGCCGGTGGCGATGGCCACGGCGAAGGCGTCCATGGCGAGGGCTACGGCGATGGCGGTAATGTCGATCAGGGTCACGGTTCCGGACTCCCATGCACCCGGTCACATTTCGATTCACCGGGGCGCTCCCCGAAGGGAGGCGTATGATAACAGGTCGGTTTCAGGAGGCCAAGTCGACCTTGATGGTTCCAAAGTCACTGCCTTTCTTTTATGGGGGTCGTACCTGTAAAGTTGTAATCTTCGTCGCGAAACGTTGACACCCAAGGATTTAGGGGGTGCGTTATGGGTGTCGCGCGTGATGGGGTCGTACCTGTAAAGTTGTAATCTTCGTCGCGAAACGTTGACACCCAACGCCTTAGGGGGCGCGTGATGGGGTCGCGCGTGATGGGGTCGTACCTGTAAAGTTGTAATCTTCGTCGCGAAACGTTGACACCCAAGGCATTAGAGTGTGAATATCGATTTCCGACAGGTTTTTGTAGGCTTATCCGGAGAATGGGGAAACAGGACAGCAGCACCGAGCCAAGGTTATTCAGCCCAGACGGAATCACTTGTAAAAAGGGAGTAACGAGAGATGGTTGTCGCCAGGGATAAGGTCTTCTTTCATGATTCGAAAGGAGAAAAAAGTGGCGACAGCAAGCTTCCTATATCGCAGGTCAGGTTTTCGTGTGACGACACCGGACAGATGTCTCACCCCCGAAGGGTTCCCGGCCTGCACGAACACGTAAAAAATCCCGGTGCAAATCGGCGGGAAGGCTTGAAAACGGACTTTACCGGCATTCTCGCCGAAGCTACAATTTGGGAATGATAAACAGGTGAACAGGAGGGTCTGAAGTGAGAATCCTGCTGGCCGGTGTCGCGTGCGTCGGCAAGTCCACCGTCGGCGATATCCTGGCGCGGCGACTCGGATACGCCTTCTTCGATCTGGATGTGGAGGTCGAGAAACAATACGAGACCTCCATTGAACGCCTGCGGCATCTGCACATGTCGACCGCTTCGTTCCGTAGGGCGTGCGCCGTGGTGCTCAAACGGATATTAGCCGCCGAACCGGTTTGCGTGATCGCCCTGCCTCCCACCGGTTTGAGGAAGCCCTATCTGGGTGTCATACATCAATTTCCATGTCTCAAGGTGGTAATCCGAGATCGGCCAGAGAACATTCTCCGCCGCCTGGCGTTCTACGATATCGATTCAAAACCGCTGAAAAAGCGACTCACGGCCCGGGAGAAAAAGCTGTATCTGACTGAAATCAAAAATGATATCAGGTACTTCGGACGATCTTTCTCCCATGCCGATATGCATGTGGATATAGACGGTGCCAACGCGGAACAGGCGGCAGTTCTCATCGAAAAAGCCATCTCTGGGTACGTGAATGCACCACCAGGGGCACACTTCGCGACACCTTCGGAAACCGGCAGGGCATCGTCCGGCGAAGATGGGTTCGACCGCATCCGCCACCGCTGAACGCCGGCGACAGACAGCCGTTCAGATTGCACTGCTGCGTCTTCCGGGCTGTCACCACCCGTGAAGCGACCCCACGCCCACCGTCTTTGATTCGTTGGGGTGAAACCCGGGAGGTGATGACGAATTTCGTGAATCATAGCTTCTTTCACCGGGAAGGTAGCCAGCCCCAGGGGCACACCGACTTGATGAAATCAAGGGTTGGACATCGTAACAGTAAAAATATAAACGCTTTTCTGTGAAGATTACACGATTCTGGGCACGACCCCCAATGACACAATGACAGAGATTGTTCCGCTGTCTCAAACAGTAAAAACTCTGGCATTGTAGCAGGATCGGTTTCAACGGCGGCCGGCGGGTCGATTGCCGCTCGTCGGCCTGTTATAATGCTCGTCGTTACGGAAAGGACCGGTGAGTGGTTGAAACGGTCATCCAGAATCAATGAAACCGGCGGGGAAGGCCATCAAGAGGATCAGGCGGCCGCCCTGAGGAAACTGGCGCTTGAACTCTCCCTGGCGGAAGCGCGGGCGCGTCGCCGGATCGCCGAGGATCTGCACGATCATCTCGGCCAGTACCTCGCCGTCATAAAAATGAAGCTTTCCACCTTTCAGGGCAACACGATGTTCTGCGGTCACGAACAGGACCTTGTCGAAATACAGCACCTGCTCGACAAGGCCATCCATTTCACCCGTCACCTCACCATGGCGGTAAGCCCTCCGATTCTCTATGAACTCGGGTTGGTGCCGGCCCTGCAGTGGCTGGCTGACCAGTATCGGCGGCAGCACGGATTGAGCATCGAACTCATTGTCTCGCAACCTCTCAGGCCAATAGAAGAGGATATCAGGGGGATTTTGTACCGGTCGGTCAGGGAATTGCTGATCAACGTGGTGAAGCATGCTGAGGCGAGTCACGTCGAACTGGGTATCGAGATGGCGGACCAGGTGGTCATCACCCTGATGGATGATGGCAGGGGATTTTCACCAGAATCGGTCAGGGGTGACAACGAGTTCGGGTTGTTCAGCATCCGTGAGCGGATGAACTATCTCGGCGGCGGGTTGGAAGTGTCATCCCACCCGGGCGCTGGCACCAGGGTGGTCATGCGCTGTCCGGTCCGCCAGGGGGAGACACCGTGATTCGGGTATTGTTGGCGGATGACCACAGGATCGTGCGCGAAGGCCTGGGATCATTGCTGGAACAGCGGGGACGGGTCGAAATCGTGGCGGCGGTATCGAATGGCCTGGATGCGCTGTCCCAGGCGTTGGCCAGGACCCCCGACGTGGCGGTGCTGGACATCACCATGCCCGGTTTGAACGGCATCGAAGTGACTCATCGGCTTCATGCGGAGCGACCGGGGATCCATGTGATCATCCTGTCGATGCATGATGACCGCGGGTTTGTCCTGGAGGCCCTGCGGGCCGGAGCGCGGGGGTATGTCCTGAAGGATTCCGCGTTCAAGGATCTCCTGGCGGCGATCCAGACGGTCATGACGGGCGGTGTCTACCTCAGTCCGCAGATCACGAACGTCGTGGTGGAGGCGGCGATACGCCCTGTGCAGCGCACCGATGAGACCCCCTTCGCGCTGCTCAGCGGCCGGGAAAGAGAAGTCCTTCAGATGTTGGCAGAGGGCATGAAGGTCAAGGAAATCGCCGGCGCGCTGCACGTCAGCCCCAAAACCATCGAAACCCACCGTAAAAACATCATGGACAGGCTCGATCTGCACAGCATAGCCGAACTGACCAAATACGCGGTGCGGAACGGTCTGACTGACATCAAGTAATCCCCGCCGCGCATCATGCGTATCATTGATCAGGGATCGCGCACTCGTGATTCAGGATTCTCCTGATGGCCGATGCTGGGGGATCGCACTAATGTCCAGGCTTGGGAGGCTTTCTGGACAGAAGTCTCATCGCGGACATCAACATTACGGAGGCGATCATGTTCGATACCGGTAATACTGGCTTCATGCTCGTTGCAACCAGCCTGGTGATGCTCATGACTCCAGGATTGGCGTTTTTCTATGGCGGCCTGGTGGGCAGAAAAAATGTACTGGCCATCATGCTACAGAGCTTCGTATCCCTAGGCTGGACCACAGTCCTCTGGGTTGTGTGCGGTTACTCCTTGTGCTTCTCCGGTGATGTCGGCGGCATCATCGGCGACCTCGACATGATGTTCCTGAACGGCGTAACACCCGGCGCTGTCTTCAGCGGCAGCGCCATACCCCTGATCGTTTTCATCGCGTACCAGATGATGTTCGCCATCATCACCCCAGCCCTGATCACCGGTGCATTCACCAACCGCATACGGTTCTCCGCTTACCTCATCTTCCTGACCATCTGGCTGCTGTTCGTGTATTTTCCCATGGTGCACATGGTCTGGGGCGGCGGCATGCTGCAGCAGTGGGGGGTGCTCGATTTCGCCGGCGGCATCGTGGTGCATGCCATCGCAGGCATGGCTGCATTGGCATGTGTTTTCTTCGTGGGCAAGCGGACCTTCATCGAGAAGGGACCGCACAGTATCCCTCTCGTCGCCCTCGGCACGGGCTTGCTCTGGTTCGGTTGGTACGGTTTCAATGCCGGTTCCGAACTCCAGGTGGATCAGATCACCGCGACGGCGTTTCTCAATACGGATATTGCCGCCTCCTTCGCTGCCATTACCTGGCTGTTCGTGGAGTGGCTCAGGGAGAAGAAACCGAAATTCCTCGGGCTGCTCACCGGCTCCATTGCCGGGCTTGCCACCATTACTCCCGCGGCTGGTTTCGTTTCACCGCAGGCGGCGGTGGTCATCGGTATTTGCGCCGGCGGCGTTTGTTACCTGGCCATCAACCTGAAGCAGCGGCTGGGCTGGGATGACGCCCTGGACGTGTGGGGCGTTCACGGCGTTGGTGGCACCCTCGGCGTGATCCTGCTGGGCGTCCTGGCGAGCAAGGCCATCAATCCCGCGGGCGAGGACGGCCTGCTGCACGGTGGTGCCGGTTTCTTCCTGAAGGAAACCGTGGCGGTGCTGGGCGCTTCCCTTTATGCATTCCTGTTCACCTATGTCGCGCTTATCCTCATCAACAAGATCACCCCGGTGAAGGCGTCTCTCGCCGAGGAGGAATCCGGGCTGGATCTGTCACTCCATGGCGAAGAAGCCTATATGGACGTGTAGGAGAAGATGCACATGAACGGGAAGACCGAGACTTGTGCCGTGCTGGCGCTGCTGCTTTCATTCCGCGTGATCAATGCCGCGGATATCGGCTACGAAGGTGCGCTCGGCGCTTATTCGAGCTACCTCTGGCGTGGCCTGCGGCTGTCGGACGAGGCGCTGCAACTGCAGCCGTCCGCCACTCTCTCGGCCGGCGGATTCAGCGCAAATATCTGGGCGGAATACGATTCGGACACCGCTGAGTGGCTCGAGGTGGATTGTGCGGTTTCGTATGCCCACGGATTCGACGGTTTCAACCTGGAGCTTGGTTTCATTCATTACGATGTCCAGGACGGCGAAAATCAGCGCCGCTGATCCAGCCAGTCCCTGACCGACCGTCCGGTCCCCGAGTTCCATGGCTGGAGCTTGTCGGGCGCCACCGATTTCCATGATTCCAGTTCATTGTTGATGGTAACGGCGCCCTCAGCTATGACATGGTAGGCGATGAGCACCTGGTTACACTTGATGAATTCATAGACGCCCACGAGTGATACCACCCGGCCGTCCAGGTCCAGTTCCTCCTTCACCTCGCGCAGAACGCCCCGCTCAGGAGTTTCGTCCCGCTCGAGGAAGCCGGTGACGAGTCCGTGGAATCCTTCCGGCCACTGGGATTGGCGGACCAGAATAACGGCCCCTTCATGTTCGACGATGGCAGCCACTACGGGGACGGGATTGTCCCAGAAGACGAAGCCGCAGTCTTTGGCCGGGCATAGTTGACGAATCCTGCCGTCTTGTTGTCTTGCCACCAGTGGTGTGGCGCACAATGGACAATACTTCATGACCGATTTTCCTGGCCCGGCGGGTCAGAAACGCCTCTCGTGGCATCTCGTGCCGGACCGGTGACTGTTGTTAGTGGATCAGTATCTGCCAATGCAGCTCATACGTGCGGAAAGGCATGCCTGTCAAGGCGCCTGGAGGGAGATGCGCCATTCATTCACGATCTGCGCCACCGCTTGCGATTCGATGTTTTCCGAGAGATGGGTCAGCAGGTCTTCCTGGCGCGGCTGTCCGAATACCAGTCGGTAGAGCGCCAGATCCCGCTT
>JAFGDC010000171.1 GCA_016932295.1 candidate division CSSED10-310 bacterium | reverse complement strand
GGAGCCGGCGGGGCCCGCCGGCACACCAGGGCGCGGCTGGCGCCACGCGCTCCTTCCTGTGCCATGCGCTCCTTCCTGCGCCATGCGATTCATGCGGCGCCATGCGATTCATGCGGCGCCACGCGATTCATGCAGGCAAGGCGCGGCGTCAACGATGAATCCGGTCAGCTCACCAGCCGCCGGCGCATCAGGGCCAGCGCCAGGGGGAATAACACGATACTGCCGCCCACCAGCATGACCAGGTTTCCCACCAGGTGCGGCGGCGCCACGCCCAGCAGAATCGAACGGTACAGCTCCGCCAGATGGGTCAGGGGCAGGCAGTACGCGATGGTCACCGCCCAGCCCGGCAGCATGTCCAGGGGAAAAAACGTCCCCGAAAACAACATCATCGGCGTGATCAACAAAAATACCGGGAAATTGAATGTATCGATGGTCGGACATATCCCCGTGAAACACATGCCTAACGCCCCGAACACCATTCCCCCCAGCAATCCCACCAGCGGTATCAACAATCCCCACGGATAGCGCACGAAACCGAACATGCTCACCGGCACCATCATGATCGTGGCCGCGATCGCCCCCTTGGTTGCCCCCCAGAGGATTTCACCACCTATCACATCCTCCAGCGTCAGCGGCGTGGCGATGATCGCATCGAAGGACTTCTGGTAATACATCCTCACGAACGACCCGTACAAACACTCATAATAGGCGTGAAACATCGTCGTGATGGCCACTATCCCGGGTGCGATGAACTGCATGTAGCTCAGCGTCATCCCCTGATACTGCACATTCTCCACCATTCTTCCCAGACCCAGACCGAAGGCGAACAGGTAGAGGATCGGCTCCAGGAAGGGCGGCAGGAAGTTCACGAACCAGGTGGTGATATACACGTCGAAATCCCGCCGCCAGACACGCCACATGCGCCAGCTCAAATTATGCATCAATCCGACAAGGTTCAATCCCGCAACCCCCGTCCCGTCAACCGCAGGAACACATCCTCCAGCCCCGCCGGCCGGATCAGGAACCGCTCGAACCGGCCGCCGCGACCCCGCAGATCAGTTAACACCGCCTCGACCCCCTCGCCATACAGGAACGCCCGGTTGCCGAAGAACTCGAACCCACCGGCGGAGCCCTCCAGCCAGCCGCGCTGCTCGCCGTCCAGGTCCCACATCTCCAGCACCTCGCGGCCCACGTGCCGGCGCACCAGCTCATCCGGCGCCCCCAGCTCGACGATCCGGCCATGATCCACCACCATCAACCGATCGCACAATTGCGCCGCTTCCTCCATATAATGAGTGGTCAGGATGATCGTCACTCCCTCCCTCCGCAAGTCGCGAATGCGGTCCCAGATCAAGTGCCGGGCCTGCGGATCCAGGCCCGTGGTGGGCTCGTCCAGGATCAGCAACCGGGGTGAGTTCACCAGCGCACGCGCCAGCAGCAGCCGGCGCTTCATGCCGCCGGACAGGTTGTCCACCTTGTCGCGGCGCCGCTCCCGCAACTGCGCGAACGCCAGCAACGACTCCAGCCGTGTCTCGAAGGCAGACCCCGACAGACCGAAATACCGGCCGTACACACGAAGGTTTTTCTCCACGGAAAAATCAGGGTCGAGATTGTCCTCCTGTGGACACACCCCTATCTTCACCTTGATCTCCCGCGACGACCGGCCCACATCCAGGCCGAACACGGTCAACCCGCCGGCGGTGGGCGGCGTGAAACAATAAATCATCCGCACCGTGGTGGTCTTGCCCGCTCCATTCGGACCCAGGAACCCGAAACACTCGCCGGACATGATCTCGAAGGATACACCATCCACCGCCGTCAGGTTCCTGAACCGCTTGGTGAGTCCCTGCGCCCGCACCACCGGCGCCGATCTCGATGCATCCACTACCGACACCTCAGATTTCCTTCCGCATGGTGGTGATCGGCCGGCTCTGCAGGAACCACCAGCCATCCTCCGCCAGGCACCACTCTATGTCCTGCGGAGCGCCGCAATGTGCCTGTATGACCAGACCCCGCGCCGCCAGCTCCAGCACCTGGGAATCGCTCAGACAAGGCACCGCCCGTAACTCCTCCGCCACCACCGCGAGCGCGATGCCACCGCCAGCCGCCGGTGCCGCCATCGACTCCTTGTCGGCCACCAGCCGCTCGATCACCACGCCGCGGTACACCCGGTACATGTCCACCGCCAGCATGCCGTTCACCACTCCCTCGCCCAATCCAAACAGCGCGTTGATCACCACCTCGTCGCGCCGGCCGCTTACCGGATTGGCGGTGAACATCACACCCGCCACCGCGGCCGCCACCTGCCGCTGCACGAGCACCGCCATACCGCCGCCATGCGCCTGGCCAACCGCCGCCGCATACCTGACGGAACGCTCGTTGAACCGGGATGCCCAGCAGCGCTTGATGGCATCAATCACCACCGTTGCACCGGTGACATTCAAAAAAGAATCGAACTGGCCGGCATATGAACGGCCGGCGGCATCCTCCTCGGCGGCTGACGAGCGCACCGCCACCGGTCGCCGGGAACAGCCCAGACGCGCCAGGCCATCATGCACGGCCTCGGCCAGACCCGCGGGTGGCGGCGCGGCCATGATCGCATCACGCCATTCGGACGCAGGCGCATCCTCCGGGCAGTTGAGCGTCCTCAGATGCGCCGCCGCCACCGAAGCCGGGATAACGAACCAGGCAGGCACCCTGTCGATACCGCCCAGGGTCAACAGCCGCGCGCCCTTGCCCCCCGCCAGGGAAGGCTCGGTCAACTCGTCGGGAAACAGCGTCATTCCGCCTTCTACCATCTCCTACCCCAGCAGTTCCTCGGTGACCCGTTTCACCTCGGCGCCGTCCACCACGTTCTTGTGCCGCGCCATGACTTCCTTCATGACCCGGCCGAAATCCCTTTTCGACTGGGCGTCGAGCTCCGTCATGATCGATCTGATCGCCATCGTCAGTGCGTCACCGGTGATTTGCCGCGGCATATACTCCGTCAGCACCGCCATTTCCTCTTCCTCGCGGGCGGCGGCCTCATCGCGCCCCCCCGCGCGAAAGGCATCGATGGCTTCATGACGCTTCTTGATGCCGCGCCTGATCACCACCAGCACGTCCTCATCGTCCAGCTCGCCGGCCTTTTCCACTTTCGCGTACTTCAGTTCCGACAGTACCAGGCGGAGGGTGTTCAGCCTGTTCTTGTCGCCGGCTTTCAACGCCTTTTTCATGTCCTCAGTGAGCTTTTCGATCAACATGAGTTCCTCCTTCCCGAACCGTTCCGAAGCATCGTTCAGATTCTCCGGACATAACGCGGGTTGCCGAGTCAAACCCGCTCATCATACGGCAGCATGGGGGAGGAGACAATCGGGTGGTACGGCGCCTGATTGCCGGGAACACGTCACCACGAGGGGTATAGGAAGCCGGGTGAGCGTGGCGCGCCATGGCCTGAAAGAGAGGAGTTCCACCACGCAAGAAGCTTGACAAGCTACCTCCCCAGACCTACTCTGTAAGGGATTAACTGATTGAATTACCACCATTTTTAACTGGAGCACCATGAATTCGACAATTGCGCTGGTTCTGGCGGGTGGCAAGAAGCCCGGGCTGGATATACTCTCCACGAGGCGCGCCAAGGCTGCAATCCCCTTCGGCGGCGGCTACCGCATCATCGATTTCGCCTTGACCAATCTGAGCCGGACGGCGATTCAGCACGTGGGGATTCTGACGCAGCACCGGCCCGAGTCATTGATGGACCACATCATGCCCGGTCATGCCTGGGGATTCCACACGCTGGAGCGGGATATCAAGATCCTGCCTCCCTACCTCGGCCGCGGTGATTTCGGCTGGTACAAGGGAACCGCCGATTCACTGTACCAGAACATCGATTTCATCGAGAAGTATCAACCGGACCAGGTACTGGTGGTCTCCGGTGACCAGGTCTACCGGATGAACTACTCGAGGCTGCTCGATTATCATCGCCGTAAGGGGTCCGAGATCACCTTGGTGGTCAAGGCGCGGGGACAGATTCCGTCGCGTCGGTACGGGGTGCTCGAAATGGACATCCACAACCGGGTGACCAGGTTCGAGGAGAAGTTGGAGGAGGCGCGGGGCAATTACGTCTCACTGGGAATCTATGTCTTCAACCGCCGCTACCTGGTGAGGCAGTTGAAGGCCATGGTAAACGCCGGCGACCGCACCAACCAGATCGCCACCGATCTGATCATTCCGGCCGTGCGGCGCGGGCGGGTGCGCGGTTATCCCTTCGAGGACACCT
>JAFGDC010000170.1 GCA_016932295.1 candidate division CSSED10-310 bacterium | reverse complement strand
CCCTGGTGATGCCGCCTTGTCCATTTCCATCGCCGGCTGTTGCGTTCCCATGAGAAGCCTGATCGCCGCCGTCGACATGGGCGCCACCAACCTTCGCGTGGCGCTCGTCACCGCGCAGGGCCGGGTGGTGGAGAAGCATATTACGAAGACCGAACCGGGGATCGACGGCGGGGAACTTACCGGCATGCTGCTCGATATCGTGAGCCGATGGCTGGCCTCGGGTCATGATGTGGCTGCGGTGGGTATCGCGGCACCTGGCCCTCTGGACATGAGGCGGGGTATCATTCTGGCTCCTCCCAACCTGCCGCGGCTGCGGGATTATCCCGTGGTGGAGAGGCTTTCCGGAGTGCTTGGCATACCCGTAGCGCTGATCAACGACGCGGATGCAGCCGCGCTCGGAGAAGGATGGCTGGGAGCCGCGCGAGGCTTCGGTTCATACCTGGTTGTCACCGTTGGAACCGGCATCGGCTCCGGGCTCATCCTGGATGGAAAACTGGCGGCCGGCGCGGATGGGGTGGGTGCAGAATTCGGCCACATGTGCATCGATCGCGCCGGTCCATTGTGTTCCTGCGGCAATCGGGGCTGCATCGAGGCGTATGCATCTTCCCGGGCTATGGTGAAATCGGCCGGTGCGATTGTTGGCAATACTGGGCAGGATGCGCCTGAAAGACTGGCGGCGGCCGCCACGGCGGGCGACCTCCGGGCCGCCGCTATCTTCGAAACCGCCGGCAGGGCGATAGGGATTGGCCTGTACAATGTCGCAAGGCTCCTGGATGTCAGGCTGGCGGTGATAGCCGGAGGGCTCAGCGGCGCCGGAGAAGTGCTTCTCGCTCCCATCCGGGATGAACTCGCGGGTAGAAATCATCACGGCTGGCGAAGGTTGAATGTGGTCCGTGCGGAGCTGGACGAACCGGGATTGTCGGGTGCGGTTCGGCTATGCATGGAAAGGCTGGTATGAGGGTGGTCGTGGTGGATGGGATAGCACAGCACCCGCGCCTGACGTGGATATTGTGGTGGGTGGTAATGGCGCTTGCCTTGCTGCTGTTGATCGAGGCGCTGGCGTTGCAACCGCTTCGGGTGATCTCTGATTCCATGGCGCCGGTGGTACCGGCGGGTAGGATTGTCTGGCTGTGGAAGTTGGCGTACGGGATTCGGCTGCCCTTAACTAGAATATATCTCGTGAGGTTCGCCGAGCCCGGCCGCGGCGACATTGTGGCAGTAAGGTACTACGCTCAAGAACCGGGCTCGCTGGGTCGGGAGATACGTTGGGAACTGGCCAGGATGCTGAGATCGGACCGGGTGCCTGTGCACGTGTTGGTAAAGCGCGTGGTGGGGTTGCCTGGTGATGTGGTGGAAATTCGGGACAAGAAAGTGTACATTAATGAAGACTTATGGGAGGTTGATCCAGGTGGCGCCGCACCCGGCGCATCACTGCCGGCCTTCTTCTCCGAGCGGGATGCGCTCGCCCCGACTGAAATCCCCGAGAATCGGTTGTTTCTGTTGGGCGACAACCGCGATGCGAGTTGGGATAGTCGCAGCGGTGTATTGTATGATCGTGCATGGGTGTTGGGCAAGGTGCTGTGCACGGAGGTGAAAGGAAGTGGGCAGGTATGGTGGAGAATGGGCCTGAGCACAATGAAGAGATGAGTCGGGAGGAGTTGGAGGAGCTGCTCAAGCCGCCGTCTCGAAACGGAGCATTGAAGTATGTCGTTCTGGTGATGGCGGTGCTCGTCATCGCTTCTGTATACGCGTTTTTTCACCTTGCCGGTGATCGGGTGCCTGAAGTGGCGCAACCACCGGCGGCTGTCCGTGTGCCGGACGCGACGAAGGTGCCCAGCCGCCGGATCGAGGTTCGGGTGAGCAGTTCGCCGGCGGGTGTCGGGGTGTTTCATAACGGCAGGAATGTCGGTGTGACGCCTCTTGTGCTACGTGATGTTGAAGGGGCGGTCACCTTACTCGTCAATGGGTATGAACCGGCTTCCAGAATGATCGAAAGCGGCCTTTCCCATCTGCATGTCGACATGAAGCAGATGACTGACGAGGCGGTCTCGCCACCGGCGGAATGGGGCATGTACATGGGTGAACCGGCTCGTTACCGGGCCTTCTCCAACGGAGGTTCGGTGCGGCTGGAGCAGCGTTGGAGTGTCGCGATGGAAATGCCTACATGGTCCTCGCCGGTAATCGCCGATGGCAAGGTGTTCGTCAGCTCGAAACGCGATCTGATTACCGCCTTCGACCTGGCCGACGGCAGCAGGATCTGGAAGTTTTCAGGCGGCGGGGGCACGGACACGACACCGGTGCTATTCGACAAGGATGTCCTGGTTGGCAGCAACAGCAGCAGCTTTCGCGCCTTTCAGCAAAGTAAGGGTAAGCTGCGCGGGGAAATCTCGTTACCGGCTTATGTTGGTGCATCCCCTATCACCGACGGTGAGGCGCTGTATGTGGTCACCGGCAGTGGAGAGATGCATGCGATGACGCCGCGGAAGGGAATGTTCAAACAGGTGTCATTCGAGGAGAAGTGGCGGTTCAGGGAAGAAGAAAAGTTGGTCACCGCGCCGTTGCTAGTGGACGGTGTGTTGTACGTGGCGAGCGCGCGGACGGTGTACGCGGTGCGTCGCGACTCGGGGGAGATGCGCTGGCGTTACTCGGCTCCGGCACCTCGATCTTCGAAGAGGAATGAAACTGGCGGCTTGCGCCTGGCGAATAACGGGGGGCCGCCGCCATCGTGTGGCATGGTGAATGGCGCCGTGCTTTTTCCGTCTGAGGATACTCTTTATATGATGTGCGAGGACGGTACAGCGGAGTGGTCATACCGTTGCGGCGCGCAGATTCAGACCACGCCGGTCAGCGCCGGCGGCTTGGTGTTCATCTGCGATGCCGCCGGCATACTCCATTCCGTTACCATCGATCAGGGCAGGATGGCCTGGCGAAGGACGATCGGACTGGTGAAGGCCGCACCGGTGATAGTGAATGGTGCGGCAATACTTGGAACTGAGGATGGCACGCTCCGGGCGATCGATATCCACACCGCCGAGGTGGTCTTTACTCATGCCATCGGTGATGTGATCGCAGCCCCGCCCGCGGTCACCAGTGATACGATGGTGGTCACCACGGCCTCGGGTAAGGTGATGGCCTTCAGGTTGGTTCCTGGATTGGTTCCTGGAATTGCTTGCAGACTGGTACCTGGACTTGTACCCGGACTGTTGTCATGAAGATGCGGATTGGAGGATTGATGTGCTAAGGGAAGTGGTGTTCGAAGAAAAGGGTGAATCCATGGCGACCAACGTTGTCGTGTATATCACTGTTTTCCTGCTTGTATTCTCTGCATGGAAGTTCGGACTGCCGGTGTTCAAGCACATGCTGTTCGATCAATATGTTGCCAAGCAGGCCAATTGGGATCGAGAGAACCTGATCGCGCCGCCGCCGATTGAATCAATCTATGAGATGGTCGAGGTCAAGGCGAGGAACCTTGGCATCGTGATTCCCGACAAGACACTTGATATCAATTTCGACGGGAACAAACTGACGATTTCCGCCGATTATTATCTCCCGGTAAATCTCTATGTACACAAGTTCAAATGGCCTTTCGAGGTTTACAAGGAGACGAGGGACAAATACTAAGGAGGTTCTCATGAACGAGAGGACGTATCGCAGAAGGGACAAGGGATTCACGCTCATCGAAATCATCGTGGTGATCGCATGTATCGCGCTGCTGGCTGGTATTCTTGCGCCCATGGTATTCAAAAACATTCAGGATGCGCGGATTGCGCGCGCGAAGAGCGATGTGAAATCACTTGCCACGGCGGTGGCGCAATTCTACGCGGATGTCGGTGAGTGGCCCGCGCGTGGAGACGACGGGACGCCGAATTCCATCTATGTCCTGTATTCGACGGATGACGGCGCCACGCAGGTCATTCCTCCCGGAGCCTATATGCCGGACAACGAGGATCAGGCAGATGCGCTCTATGATCACCTGATTGAGAACAACCAGTCCTACCCTGACTGGGACGGCCGGATAGGTTGGAACGGCACGTATGCAGAGGCGGATTCTCTGGATCCGTGGGGAAACAGTTACCTGATTTATGTGTTGGGTTTCTGGTATCCCACGGTCGATCCCACCACTGACTTCACCAAGGTCTGGTTGTTGTCCGCCGGCCCCGACGGCATCATGCAGACCTATGCGGATGAAGAAAACATCAGTGTAAATTCAGACGATATCGGCATCCGTATCAAGTAATCAATGAATGACACGCGCCGCCCCCTGGGGCAACTCTTGATCGAGGCGGGATATTGCAGCGAGGAACAACTGCGACTCGCTTTGCGGGAACAGAAGAAGACCGGTGAACTCCTGGGGGATATCATGATCAGGCTGGGATTCGCCGGGGAGGAGCAGGTCAGCCGCACGTTGGCGCGCCAGTCCGGAGTAACCTTTGTCAAGCTGCGTGATCGCGTGCTGCCGGGGGACCTGGTCAGCCTGGTGCCGGAGGATGTCGCACGGCGTTACAAGATTATTCCCGTCGCGCGAGATGATGCGCAACTGACCGTGGCCATGACGGATTTCCTCGATATCAAGGCGATCGACCGGCTGACCAGGCTTACCGGGCTCACCATCAACACCATCGCCGCAACGGAAACCGATATCAGTGCCGCCATCGAACGACTTTATCGCGGCTCTGAAGCGGGCATGGTGACCCTGCAGAAAGAACTGGAGGGAATAGAGGCGGGGGAAGTCGTGGAAGGGGAAGCCGGCCCGGTAGCCCGTCTCGTGGATCGACTCATTGCCGAAGGTGTGCGCAGGGAAGCAACGGATGTCCATATCGAGCCTGAAGAAAAGGTCATACGCACCCGCTATCGACAGGATGGCATCCTCTTGCCCGGACCGAGTCTTCCCAAGGATCTGCAGTCGGCGATCATCAGCAGGGTGAAGATCTTGGCGGAGATGAACATTGCCGAGACCCGGCTGCCTCAGGATGGCCGGATCGATTTCACCCTGGGGAAGAAGCAGGTTGACATCCGCGCCTCGACATTCCCGGCGTTGTTCGGGGAATCGATTGTCATGCGTATCCTGGACCGCGAGCAACTCGTCATGGGACTGCCAAATCTTGGTTTGACCGACAAGACGCTGGAAGCCTATCGAGAGGTCATTACCAGGGCGAACGGAATAATCCTGGTGACCGGTCCCACCGGTTCCGGGAAAACCACCACCCTCTATTCAACGCTGCAGGAAATTAACTCGTTGGAGAAAAAGATCATCACGCTGGAGGATCCAATCGAGTATCACTTTCCAATGATCCAGCAGGCACAGATCAACACCAGGGCGGGGCTCACCTTCGCGCGTGGCTTGCGGGCTATTTTCCGGCAGGATCCGGATATCATCCTGGTGGGTGAAATCCGGGACCGGGAAACGGTCGAAATGGCTGTCCGCTCCGCCTTGACCGGGCACTTGGTGTTCAGCACGATCCATACCAACGATGCCGCTTCCGCCATTTCCCGGCTGTTGGATATGGAAGTCGAGCCATATCTGCTGTCCTCCTCGGTGCTGGCGATCGTAGCGCAGCGTCTGGTTCGCGTGCTCTGCTCCCATTGCAAACGGCCTGTCGAACCAGGCGAATCACTGGGGGGAAAATTCACCGACCTCGGTATAGCGCCCATCACCATGTTCGAACGAGGTGGCTGTGACCAGTGCAACCAGACCGGCTTCAAGGGTCGCATCGGGATTTTCGAGATCCTCATGATGGATAGGGCCGTCAAGCAGGCCGTGATGGATCGGAGAGCAAGCGACCAGATCAAGGACATCGCCTACCAGCACGGCATGGTTGGTATGTATGAGGATGGCATGCGGAAGGTCGCGGGCGGCGTAACCACCATCGAAGAGGTCATGCGCGTCACCAGGGAGTAGGTTGTGGATTTCGCGTACACCGCAATCGACATGCAGGGTCGAACCGTCAAGGGAGTCATGGCTGCTGATAGTGAACGGCAGTTGCACGGCAAGCTGCGCGATCTCGGTTACATGCTGCTGGATCTCGACCCGGTGCGAGCTTCTTTCAGTCTTACCTTCGAACGGATTAATCGAAAGGATCTCATCAGCTTTACGGTCAGTCTGAGCACCGTTCTCTCAGCCGGCATCCCGCTGCTGACAGGACTCAGGGATATCGAGGCGCAGACCGACAAGGCCGGGTTCAGGCGCATTATCCAGGATGTCGCCCGTAACGTCGCCGCGGGAGCCGGCCTGTCAGAGGCGCTGTCGAAGCATCCCAGGGTGTTTTCACCGTTGTATGTCAACATGGTTGCGGCCGGCGAGCGCACCGGCAACATCGAAGAGGTGCTGAACGACCTGATCGCATCCCTGAGCTGGCAGGACGACCTGGCCGCTGAAGTCAAACAGGCGCTTATCTATCCGGCGGTGTTGTTCAGCGCCGGCTGCCTCCTGGTATTCTTTCTGCTGTCCTTCGTTCTGCCCCGGTTTCTTGTCGTTTTCCAGAAAGCCAAGGTGGAACTGCCTCTGCCCACCCGGATATTGCTCGCCATCAGTTATCTGTTCTCGCACTACTGGTACGTGGTTCTGTTGGCCATTGCGGCGTTGTTCATCGGTTACCGGCTGATCCTGAGAAATGACGCGGGTCGGTTGTTCGTCGATCGATTCATTCTGCGTATCCCGATCTTCGGCGCGCTCATCCGCAAGGTCGCCCTGTCCCGTTTTGCCCATTACCTTGCCGCCCTGCTTCGTGCCGGAGTAGATATCATAGAAGCCCTCTGGGTGGCGGAACGGGTCATCGGTAACGCAGTGCTCGCCCGGGTCATCAGGCTTTCACTGATCCGGGTCAAGGAAGGGGAATCGCTGTCCGGCTGTCTGGCGCAGAGTGGCGAGTTCCCCTCGTTGATCACCAGGATGATCGGCATTGGAGAGCGCACCGGCGCGCTTGAAATGGCGCTCGTCAAGGTGAGTCAGCACTACGACAAAGAGGTGCCCTATACGATCAAGAAAATATTCGCAATTTTTGAGCCCCTGATCATCGTGTTCCTGGGTTTTCTGGTGGTAGGCATAGCGCTGTCCATGTTTTTACCGCTCTACCAGATGATCCGCCTGATGTCGCGGGGTTAGGAGTGTATATGCAGCGAGCATTCACGACCATGGAAATCATCGTGGTCATTGCCGTTATCGCCATCCTTGCGGGGATACTCACCCCGGTGGTGCTGCATCACGCGGAGGAGGCAAGGCGGGATGCCTGCCGCCTGGAGCTTGGGCGGTTACGGGATGCGGTGCTGAGTTATGCCAGGCAGTATGGATTCCGCCCCGCAACCCCCGGCGCGCCCACCCAGGAAGAAATCAACCGCGGAACATTCCCCGCCACCGCCGCGGCGGATGGTGATTACAATTCGATTTTCAGCGATGATTTGATAATCGAAACCGATGCTGACAACCTGTGGGATCCCGTCAGGCGCGAGGGGTGGAACGGGCCCTACATCGATCCGGGTTCGCAGATCAGCGTCGATGCCGATGGAGACGGCCTGATCGAGACCGATTATGCCTTCAAGATAGATCCCTGGGACAGGTATTACTATTATACCAATTTCATCGTGGATGAGCCCGGCGGTCAGCGCAGGGCCGTGGTAATCGCCAGCGGTGGACCGGATCGGAGCCTTACTACCGGGGACGATCTGCTCCAGACGGTCTACTACGGGGAGCTGTTCTGAACGTGAAGATTCGATCTCCGATCCCGTCGTTATTGACGGGG
>JAFGDC010000169.1 GCA_016932295.1 candidate division CSSED10-310 bacterium | reverse complement strand
GTCTGTGCCGCAGTATGCCGTCTTCGCTCGTCCAGTCTCCGGAGGTGAAGCGGCCGGTACAGAGAATCACGTGGTCCGCTTCCAGGCAGGTGGTATTACTCCCCTCCAGGTTCAGCCTGCGCACCCGTCCGCCACAACACTCCAGGGCGGCGACCCGGGCCTGCATCGTTCGTACGCCGGCCTCCGCCAGCCACCGCCGCAGCGCCGCCTGTAACCTCAGACCGGGCAAGGGTGAATGAGGATCGGGTAGTTCCCAGACGGGTACACCCACCCGGTCCGACAGGCACTGGAGCTGCTTCAGACCAGGCGCGGAACCGAGAATCGGAGGAATCAAGACGAGGTCCTTGCCGCGATGCGCGGCGAGACCCTTCTTCATCGCGGCAGCCAACTCGTCTTCACCGGTCACCGGCGCCTTGCTCGATGCGGTGGCCGGCGGCGCCAGATCGAGTCTCACCCAGTCCACCTGCCGGGGCGGTTCGGGCAACTCCTCGGCGGCAGATGCCAGGTAAGCGCCGCGCATACCCGCGTACCATGGCGCTTCCGCAAACAGCACCCGCGCGCCGCGCAGACGTTCCAGCGCAGCACCCTGAAACTGCACGAGGCAGGTGGCACAATCACGTGGAACACCATGACAGGTGAACAATCGGTGATTCCCATAGCCAAGGAACGTATCTGTCATGGCCGTGATACTGCCTTCAAGAATCGCTTTGATCTCGCCGGGATCGTCGAACAGCCGGTACGGATGGCGGCAGGAATCATGGCGTGAATGATCCGGCGGCGCACTGGAGGTTACAGTGCCGAGTGGAATACCATCCATCGGGACGTCAGGAGCAGACCTGCAGTCGTGAATGGGACCGCACTGGATCATGCCACTGGCCAGTGTGGTGGCGCCACCTCCCTTGCCGACGAGCAGCACGCCGGCGCCGCAACGAGCGGCGGCGACGGCCGCGGCACAACCGGCAACCCCTGTGCCGATCACCGCCACATCACATCTCACGAGCAACTTCCTTCCGGTCGTACCCCGACCACCGGCGGTCGCAACCATCGCGCCATACTCTCCTGCGCCAGTTGACCGTACATGAGGATCGGCCGTTTCCCCTTCCACCGGGCCTGCAGAAACGCATCCCATTCAGCCCGAACCGAGGAGGGTGAAAGATGCAGCTCTTCTCCCAACACCATGGCGGCCTTGAAGGCGCAGCCGGCCCCCTGGCAGGCACCCATCCCAAGGCGTGTCCGGCGGCGCAGATCATCCAGGGAACGCGCCCACTCATGCCTGATGGAGTACCGCAGCTCCGCCTCGATGATCCCTTCACATGCGCAGATGACATTCCGCCCCGTGCTCCCGGTTCCCAGCGACGCCGCGATCTCCCGCGCCCCGGCTCCATGCCGGAACACAAGTGCCCTCGTGATATAACGGGGCACACCGTACTCCGCGGCCAGCTCCTCCGGATCGAGCCGCTCCTCTCCCCCCGGCAGCGGTTCGAGATGCGTGCGGCAACCAGCGCTGACACCCAACTTCCGGCACACCAGGTCACTCACCTCTTCCGCCATCACCCGGTAGCTGGCGAGCTTTCCGCCGGCGATGGTAACGAATCCGGCGATCCCTGACTCCTGTTCGTGATCGTGGATGGCGTGCTCTCGATAGAGCTTGTCTTCGTTCGGACCCCACTGGAACAACGTCGGTCGCACTCCCGCCATGGCCCGGATGATCCTGGCCCGACGAATCGAGGGGTAGACCCGCTCCGCCGCCTGCAGCAAGTACTCCACCTCATCCCCGGTCACCGGGACGTCGTCCAGGTCGCCATAATAATCATCATCGGTAGTGCCAAGCAGGGAGACATCGCCGTGCGGCTGCAAAAAGAGGCTGCGGCCGTCAATGGCGGTGATGATGACGGCGCAGTTCACCAGGCGGCGATCAAAAATCAGGTGCACGCCTTTGGCGGGGCGGAGCGCCACCTTCAAGCCAGCCAGGCCGGCGACCGCCATGGCCCAGGGCCCGGCGGCATTGAGCACCACTCGACCCCGCAACTCCCGTGCGTCACCGGCTATTTTCACCTTCACACCGGTGACGGCGGCGCCGGATCTGAGCAATCCCGTCACTGTGGCATGATTAAACACTTCTGCGCCATGGCCGGCTGCGGATACCGCATTCATGCACGCCAGCCGAAACGTATCGATACCCCATTCGTCCATGCTCACCGCGCCGATAATGCCGGGAGTGAGTCCCGGTTCGATACGCAGGGCCTCATCGCGACTCAGTCGGACATGTTCCCTGCCGCCCTTGAGCGGTTGATACCGGTCATAAGCCTTGAACAGGCTCTCCACAAGTTCCATGAAAATCCTGTTGACCGGACCACCCTCAAGAACGGGAAACAGGAAAGGAATCCTGAAGATACAATGAGGGGCTATCTTCTGGATGTAGCCGCTGTCCTGACAGGACAGCCTGGTGGTCCGCACGTCGTATGTCAGGTAACGCAACCCACCGTGAATCATTCCACTGGAAGCGCCGGTCGTGCCGCCCCCGAAATCGCGCTTTTCGATCAATGCCACCCGAAGTCCGCGCATGGCCAGATCACGCGCCGCACCGCTTCCGGTCACACCACCGCCGATCACAATGCAGTCATAGTGCGATTCGGCTCGATGCATAACAACCACCTCGGTCGCAACCCGTTGATCATCAGCCTCCACCGCGGTGTTACCGCCGGTGCAGGAAGACCGCCACGTTGTGGTGTTGGGAGTGGTTTGAGGAGTGGTTTGAGGAGTGGTTTGAGGAGTGGTTTGAGGAGTGGTTTGAGGAAGGGCGCTTGGATAAGGAACAGGTACTGGATACTGCACGTGACGCACCATGTCAAGAAGCCCCGGACCGGACGGGTTCCAGCTCATCAGGTTCACCTGTCGGGCACAATCGGATTCGCAGCGCACTTACTGGCCGCCGAGGAGCTTGACCCGCCACTTTTTTCCTCCCTCGGACCTGTGATACATATTTATATTGGAACAAAACAAGCAACGGCTATTTTCGCGCAATGCGGTTCGTGCCGGTACGACGGCGCCCGATCGGCACCTGAAAAGGGAGTGAAGGGTGGAACACAATCGGCGCACCATAGGGACACGGGGTATTGTCCTGAGCGCCATGGCGGCGGGTCTTTTCTCAGCACTGTTCATCCCGGCGGCTACAATCCTGCTGCATCCGGCATTCCCTCACAGTGTAAGCGGCATGCTACTGGGTGTTCCCATGCTTTTCCTCATCACCGTCCATCTGATTCGCGCGGAGATCAGACACAAACGCCTGCTGGCGACCGCCGCCGCGGCCGTGACCTGCCATTTTCTGGCTTCCATCATCTTGTTCCGCGCCGACGCCGTTGATCTCGTGCAGTGGCCCTTGATACTCGCGCGAGGACCAGTCAGAACCGCCATAGATCTGCTCACTGTGATGGCGTATTTTTTCTTCGCCGAAGCCTGTTGCGAGCTGATGTACGGATGCATCCGCGCCCGTGGCAGAGAATGCCGCCCAACCAGGCTGATCAATCGGGGACTGCTTGTTCTCGGCATCGCCGCCGCCCATATACACCTCTTCTCGCCGGCATTGCCCCTCGCCGTACTATCACGGTTACCACAGTTTGGAATCACCATCCTCGCACTGCTGGTGACCAGCGCCAAACCAAGCGCACCAGACATCGACAAGGAATCGAGAGTCATCTGGCAGGCACTGGCATGGCTCTTCTTGCTGGCCGAATTCGGCGCGGTGCTGCCCGGGTTCAGGATTCCCCCGCTCATCCCCAGGTTGGCACCGCTTCACGGTTATTTTTTGATCGCCACCGATCTATTGGCGATGATCCTGGTCCTGGGTTTCACCATCCGGCAGGTACAGGCACGATGCCGCTCCACAGCGGAATGTCGCGAGGAAACAGCCGGAACGCGCGCGGTGAAGAAGGAGTTGATCCAGGGACCGTTGGCGCTGATACTCACCGACACTAACAACCACATCCTGTTCGTGAGCCGGGCCATGGAGGTGCTCAGCGGCATTTCCGCCGGCACATGGCGGCTGAACCGATTGTTCAACCTGATGGCGGTGGAAACCTCGTTGAAGTCATTCAGCAGCATGCTGCCAACCGACTGGGACAGCGCGGCGATGGTTGCCTTCTTCGGGGAGAAGGGCAAAGAACAACGGGCACTGGCCTGGTTCAAACAACTGGGAGCCGGCGCCAGCGATGTGAGGTTATGGCTTTTCGAGGCTGCGCCGGGTATCGGCATCGATCTGCAAGAGCTTCTTGGCTCCTGGTTGGGTCATTCCCTGGCGAGGGCCGTGGTACGAGGATTGATGACCGGGTTGATCAAAACGAGACCGTTGCTGCAAGAATGCCTGGTCAATGCCCTGGGTATCCCCGGCATCAGGGCTGTCGGATTGATGGAAAGGAGAGACAACGAATATCGACTGCTGGCGGCATTGCATGCCAGGGAGCTGGGGAGGGACAAGGAAAACGTACTGCTGAGCGATCCTCCGTACACTCCCGGATCACGACCCACCATGCGTGTGCTCAAGCATCCTCCGGTCATCTGCGGCCAGGATTTCCTTTCACTGGACGAGGGCGGTGTGCTTCCGATCCATTACCTCGAGCCGATGGGAACCGAACCTTGTCGTTGGCTTGTACGCACCCTGTCCACTACCCGGTATCACATTCTCATGGGGGTGGATCCTCATCTGCCGGTATCCGAGTTGTCAATACTGCGCAGCGTGGACGGATTCGCCCACATCGCATCGCTCGCAGTCAGGCGCACCCAACCAGCCGCCGCGATGATGGACAGCCTGGGGTTGCTTGGAGAACTGCTGGCCATTCCCTCCCATACGATTTCAATGGATGGACCAGCCAAGAGCATCGAAACGCACCTCTTCCTGGCAAAACGGCCTTTGCAGGCGAATGACCTGTTCCTGTGCACGCTGGCCGACGGACAAATGATCGCTTCCTCGGGGACCGCCGATGGAACATCGCAACCGCCCCGCCAGATCAAGCGGTTATGCCGGGAGG
>JAFGDC010000168.1 GCA_016932295.1 candidate division CSSED10-310 bacterium | reverse complement strand
TCACCTGGTTTGTGGCGCCAGGGCCGTGGAAGATAGCGAATTTCCCCGGCTCGCCCCGGCCCGAAACCGTTGTGCCCACTTCGGACTTTTCGAAATCAACAGTGTTCAGGAGTTCTCGGTCATCTGCGGCCAACGGTTCGAGCCATCGCTCCGGAACCAGGCGCACGGTATCGACCCGGATCGAGCCATCCTTCGGGTTATAGCCGGAAGCCGACAGGATGATCTGTGTCTTGGTCTCGTTCTTCCCGGTAATGAATTCATAGACGCATTCCTCAAATTCGGGGCGTTCGTTGGAATCGGCGAGAAACTGGAACGGCTGGTCGTTCCGCAGCAGCCCAACGTTCAGCGCCGAACCCGCCGGCTTGCAGACGCGCATCGCCAGCCGATACATAGTCAATGGTTGAACGGAGAGAGCTTCGCTCTTCACCGTTTGATTCGGCACGATCTGCAAACAGGTTTTGCCGGTGTCCGCCGACGCGGTACACAGGGTCGGGCTGGAACCGTCGGCGACCTGCCAGCCTTTGGTTCCCTCCTCGAACCCGCCGTTCACCAGACCACCGGCGCCGGCATGATACAATTCCTTTCCATTACGCATCACTCCCACTACGCGTCTGGACGCCGGAACCCGGCCCCGCCGGAACACCACAAAAACGGATTCCCCGGGTTCAAAGTGCAACGACATACGCGTGCAGCCATTGACTTCCTCGAAGTCCGTCAACGGTCGAATGCGGCCGGTGGTCGGCTCCCAAAGTTCCGGTTGCCCGCCGGTGACCCGGAAGGAGCATAGGGCGTCGCAACTGGAGATGCCGCTGTTCGCCGCGTGATAGAACTGCTGGCCGTCGTTAAGGCTCAAACGTTGCAGATCCCAGAAAGCCGGTCCATTGGCCAGGAAATAGTCGTCGGTCTCGCCAACCCGGCGATGGTGATACATCAAAGGCCAGTCCGACTCGAAATCCGGTTTTACCCCCAGTCTTCGGAGGGTCGCCTCGGGAGTCGTTTCTTCCACAATCTTGCCGCCATCCCACAACTCGGCCGTCAGTTTCTCCACCTCGGCATCGCAATCCGGATAGTCCGACAAGCTGGGCGACTTGCGCGGCTTCGGTCCAATGACGGTGGCGCCGGCCTCGGTGAGTTTCTTGATCCCCCTCAGGAGTTGAGGGGTCATGGTCTCCACCGGCGGCAGGACCAGGATACGGTAGCTCATGCCGTCGGGCAGGACGAGTCGTCCATCCTTGACGCTCATCCGGGAAAGCAATGCCTCCGGCGGACAGTCGTCATGATTGTAGCGCGACTGGCCGCGAATCCGCGGCGAATTGACTCCCCGGGTTCCTTCCGGACACAGGAAGCAGATATCCGCGACGAACAGCCCCTGCCTCAAGAGATACTGGCAGCGGGTGACGTACTCGTGCCAAGGCTTGGACTGTTCCCACCAGGTCTGGGTCCGCACGTAATGCATTCCGGTGCCCCATACGCTCATCCCCGGCGTCCCATCGAGCCAGGGTTGCATGGCGTATTGATGGAACACGAAACGGTTGACTCCCTGGCAGAAGGCCCAGTCCCCCGTAATTTTGACGAAGATCGATCCGGGGTGATACAGCCACTTTTCTTGGAGACCCGTGAAGGCCTCGGCGCCGAGGATCGAACGGCCGTAGACGTGGGCCGCCGATGCCGCTTCCGCGCACCAGAATCTGGTATCGCCGTTCTGCATCCAGAACTCACCCATCGGCTCATCCGCCTGCCCTGCGTAGGCCATGTTGTTGCAGGGCGGGCCATAGCCTTCGAGCGAAAGGCGAATGCCGTGGCGGTTCGCCAACTCGCGCATTCCCACGGCGTAAGTCTCAATGAAAAGATCGCTGATGGTCTGACGTAGATCCCACAGGAATCGCTCCGAGACTTCCAGGTTGTCCACGACCTGGCCGGTCATGACCGGCAATAACAGCAAGGGATCATAGCCGCACCGTTTTTGAAACTCCTCGCGCATCCGCGGCGTCCAGTTCTGCGCCCATTGTTCCCAACTGTCGATATGGGTGGAAATCAGCGTCTTGTCAGCCCCGGCAAATTCGCGGTTGCGATCCAGCAATTTGGCCAGGAATCCCTGGAAGTGGGCATGGACAGCCTCCTTGTTCAGCTTATCGCACTCCAATCCGACACCGGTTCCGGGCGCCACATGGTTGTTGCAGCCGTTGGAGGTATGTCCCATCCGCAAGAGGGTCCATTGACCGGCGGGTGCGTCCCAGGTCAGTTTGCCGTCCTGATCCACGTGACGGGTCAGGTCGACGATGTTTTTTTGCGGGATGACCGAATCGGACGGCGCCGCGGGCCACACCGCCGGCATGGGAACGTTCTGCGCAATGTGATAGCCACCGCTCCAAGCCGCCTTGCTCACGATTTGATCGATCCGGAACGAACCGGCGGGAGTGGGAAACGCCAGCACAGCGACATCGCGGTAATATCCCTGCTTGGCCTCCGGTTGGGGCAGTATCTGTTCGATCCGTTTCGCACCATCCACCTTGGTCTCGGTCCACACCAGGGTCTGCATCGACAACTCCGGTGGAATCCAGGGTCCGCCGCTGCTGGTGCAACCGGCCATGTTGGTCATGTTGATCTTCAGTCCAAGCCGCTTGGCCTCCGCACAGGCATACGTGAACAGCTCGTTCCACTCCGGTCCCGCGAAGGCCACCGTCCCAGCGGGGAATCCCGATGTCCCCACTTCCATGATGAGCACCCCGCCGATGCCGACGCGTTGCATCGCCTCCAGATCGGCCTTAATCCCCTGTTTCGTAATGTTGCCGTTCATCCAGAACCAGTACACCCAGGGGCGGGCTGAATCAGGAGGACTGCGGAAGCCGTCATCCAGTTCACCCGCCGACACCGTTGTGGCAAGTGCCATGATTGCCACCATCACCATCCAATAGCTTTTTTTCATCCAGTATTCCTTTCGATAATTTTAATATTTCAAGTCCCGGATCGGATCCCGCCCCCTCTGTTTATTATTTCGGAATCGCGATTTTGTTCCCTATGCCGGTGACAATAGTGGAAAGGATCAATGCAAGCAATCCCAAGGCTATCCACATACTTCCCAGGACCATCCTTTCACCCGTTTATATGGAATATAAAAACTGGCGGCCGCCAATCCTCCTATCGAATGCAGCAAAACACCCAAAAATGCATTGCTCTCCATGTTTTCACCTCTTTGTTGAAACTTTCTCTATATCCATCAGCAGGAGGGCACTGCCGGGCATATCCGCGTAACACTGCACATTACCGCCGCTAAAATCCGCCTGATTTTTCAAAATCCATCTTGTCTGTGCGGAAGCACTTACGCCGAGCTGATCCAGGACGGCCATGTAAGCAAACCGCGCCCCATCCCGCGGCCGTGGCTATGCCTTCATTTCTTCTCGGCTTCGTCCGGGGCGAGCGTGCAGCCAAGGTCCTCATGGGACGACGTTCAGCACAATCCGGTTGTCGTCTTCCTGGTCCACGGCGCCACCGTCGAGGCCGGTGACTGCAATGTTGTCGAACGCGCCGCTTTTGGATCCGTAGGTGACGAGCACCAGCTTCAGGCCGTTGGCGCGGTTGTAATTGCTGATGTCCACCTCCAGCCGATCATTCGAGTCCACCGTCAACTGACCGCCCACGCCGATCGTCCCCACGCCGTTCGCGTCCGCCTCGAACCGCAGCGCGCCCACGCTGCCCGCGTTCCACGTGAGTTTCAGTTCCCCTGTGTTGGTCCACATCGAGCCGCTGCCCGCGATCACCACCAGACCCGTGGAATCGGCGCCTTGCCCCATGTACCCGTTATTGCTCCGCACCCTGCCGCCCGCGGCGATCGTGAGCTTGCCGTAGCAGGACGCGCCCTCCGGAATCCGCAGGTCATTCTTGTTTGTCCACGTCGAGCCGCTCCCCGTCACCAGCGCCGTGCCCTTCTTGCCCGAGGTGTTGGCACACAGCCGCCCATTGTAAACGTTGACACACCCGCCGTTGGAGATCACCACACTGGGCGTCCCGTTGTCCATGATACAGATGTCTGTCGTCCCATCCGCATGGTCCAGAATCGAGCCCGGATCCGTCACCAGCCAGTAGCTGTCAATCGCGT
>JAFGDC010000167.1 GCA_016932295.1 candidate division CSSED10-310 bacterium | reverse complement strand
TGGTCAAGGAGCGCGGCGAACTGGTCATCACCGAGTCCGGAGCGGCCGCCAGTCATAAGGATGATGTCGATGAGGCTGCGGTCCGTGCAGCGCTGGCGCACACGCCGTATTTCCTGGACCAGGCGGTGGCGGCCGGCGCCGACGGTGATCGCATTGTGCAGCTATTGAAAACGAGACCCGCGCTGGCCCGGTTGAAGGACAGGGTCGAGCGGCGGGTGGCGGTTCTGCCCGCCGGCCGGGAAGCCTTCACCGCGGCCGAGGTGGCTGTACAAAAAAATATGCTCAGCGGGGACGACATCACTTCCGGGGGGTGGCGTTCCATCGAACTGCGACCCTATGACGTGACCCTGGAGGCGCGTGCGGTGCGGCCGGCCAAGATCCACCCAATGCGCAAAATCCTGATGGAAGCCCGTACCGCCTTCCTGGAGATGGGATTCACCGAGATGGTGTCGCCCATGGCTGAGCTGGCGTTCTGGAATTTCGATGCCCTGTTTCAACCGCAGGATCATCCCGCCAGGGACATGCAGGACACGTTCTACGTGGCGAGGCCGGAGTCCGGTGAACTCCCCCCCGACGACCTCGTGGAGCGCGTTCGACGCACGCATGAAGACGGCTGGGAGACCGGCTCCCGGGGCTGGGGCTACACGTGGCGGCCGGAGCGTGCCCGTGAAATCGTGCTGCGCACCCATACCACGGCCACTTCCATCCGCTCGCTGGCCGATCACCCGGAACCACCCCTCAAGACGTTCTGCGTGGGCACGGTGTTCCGCAACGAGGCCATCAGCTACAAGCATTTACCGGAGTTCTTCCAGGTGGATGGCATCATCGTCGATGAGAACGCCAGCCTGGCCAGCCTCCTGGGTACCCTGCGGGAGTTCTACCGGAAGATGGGATTCGACAAGGTCAAGTTTAAACCGGGTTTCTTCCCGTACACGGAACCCAGCGCCGAAGTTTTCATCTGGATGGAGAGCCGGAGGCAATGGCTGGAAATGGGCGGCTCAGGCATATTCCGCCCCGAGGTGACCCGTCCGTTGGGATGCCGTTACCCGGTACTGGCCTGGGGGCTGGGCCTGGACCGGCTGGCCATGCGCCGGTATGGATTCGATGACATCCGCGAATTGTACTGGTCAGATCTGGACAAGATACAGGAGGTGCCGCTGTGCCGGTAGTATCCTTCCCGGTGGAGAGGTTCAACCAATTATTGGGAGTCCGTTATTCCCAGGAGCAACTGGTTGAGGCGCTGGAGCAGCTCGGGTGCGACGTTGAGGACACGACCGAAGTGGTGGTGTACGAGTGTCCGCGTTGCGCTGCTTCCAGTGAAAAGTTGCCACGCGAGGCGGCGCCCAGGCGGTGCGACACCTGCGGGTATGAATCGGCGGAGGCGTTGACCGAAGTGGGGCGTGATCGCGTCATCCGGCTCGATCTTCTGGCGGCCAGGCCAGACCTGTTCGATGCTGGTGGATTGACCAGGGCGCTGCATGGCTTTTTCTCCTTGCGGACCGGCTGCCCGCGCTACGAGGTGGGGACCTCCACCTGGGAGATAATGGCCGATCCCGAGCTGGCCGAAACCGGTAGCTACCGGCCGTTCATAGTGGCCGCCGTGGTCACGATGCCGGCCCTGGACGGCGCCGGATTGAGGGAAATCATGAAGCTGCAGGAGAACCTGCACTGGGGTATCGGCCGAGATCGCAAGCTTACCTCCATCGGCGTCTATGACCTGGATGCCGTCACGCCGCCGTTGCGTTACTGCGCCGAAGATCCCGACACATTCAGCTTCATTCCGCTGGGATTGCCGGGTCAGCTCATGACCTTGCGCCGAATTCTCGAGGAACATCCCAAAGGGATTGGATACGCGTATCTGCTCGCTGGTCACAAGCGTTTCCCGGTACTCAAGGATGCCAACGGGCGGGTTCTGTCCATGCCGCCCATCATCAACAGCGAGGACACCAAGGTGAAGGTGGGTGCCAGCCGCTTCCTCATCGATGTTACCGGCGTGGCCGAGGGGCCGGTGTTCAACACCCTCTGCACCCTGGTCAGCTCGCTCCTGGAGCTTGGCGGTGCCGCCCGGTCGGTACGGATTCACACCACCGGCGGAATGACCATCACCACTCCCGACCTGAGTCTCCGCTCCATTCCGATCAATCGGCTGGACGCCAACCGGTGGCTGGGCATTGATTTGGACGGCCGGACGCTGCAGGGCACTCTCGAGCGGATGCGATTCAGTGTCACCGGCGATGATCCGGTTTATGACGTGCGATACCCGGCTTTCCGCACGGATATCAAGCACCAGGTGGACGTCTTCGAAGACCTGGCAATCGGCTATGGGTATCAGAACATCGAGGCCACGCTGGTGAAGACCATGACCATCGGTCGGCCTCGTCCGGAGGAACGGCTCAGTGGCATCGCACGCAGCACATTGCTGGGACTGGGATTCACGGAAACGATGAGTCTCAACCTGTGCGCCGAGGACAGCCAGTTCCGCATGTTTCGGCTGGAACCCGGCGCGGGCCACCTGGTGGTGGCCAATGCCAAGACCAGAGACCAGGCCACCATGCGCTCGCATCTCATGCTGGGTTTGATGGAAACACTCCGGCTCAATCGCCGCAAGACGCCGCCGCTGAAGATCTTTGAAATCGGCAACACGGTCAGACTTGACCCGGGCGGCACCAACGGGATCTGCGAGGAACGACGCTTGTCCTTTGCGGTAATGGGTCCGGAAGCCGGCTATGCCGAGGTGCGCGCGGTCAGCGACGCAATCCTGCGGGAATTGGGGTGGATCGGCGAGTACCAGTCGCATATCTCTCCGACCTTTATCACGGGCCGTTGCGCCAGGATACTGGATGGCAGCGCGCCGCTGGCGGTGCTCGGCGAACTCCATCCGGAGGTGCTCAACAACTTCGGGCTGCCCTTCCCGGTGGCCCTGGGCGAGGTGATTCTGCGTCGGATCGTCTGATCGGGAAGCTGGTGGATCGCTGCGAGCCGAGCGGGCGGGGTGGTCGCGCAGCACAGGGATTTCCACCGATGTCGGTGTGAGTCAAGAGAAGCGGTGCCGCATGGCGACGGGCGTCACGGTGGTCCGTAACGCCCGTCATGCATGAGGGAGGTAAGCCTCCCTTCTCTATCCTCACCAAGCGTAAGCGGGATTTACATCCGTTCAATCCCGTTCAGTGCACAACTCCCACGCCGTGCCCTCCGGCGGCCGGCGTTTTCACTGTCAGCGCATCACTTCTTAATGAAAATCTCATGCCAAGATGTGACAAGTGTGACCTTCAGCAAAATCAAGGCGCCAGGCGGAGTAATCCGGCCTGATGCGCGTGTCGAACCTGGTGCTGGTGCGCACCTGCAACTGCGGCTTCGCATGAGTTGGAGAGCGGCGGAAGCCATCGATCGCGCTTGACCTGACCGCGTATCACCCGCGCACGGAACCTTTCCGGCTGGCATGGGACCTCTTGTCAACGCAACGCACTCATGGTAGCAATCATATACACATTGAACCTGACCTGAAGCGTTCGGCGGTCATGCGGCGGCGCTTCCTTTGCCGCCTCTGAAATGGATGAATCGAACTCCCGGCCGCGCGCCGCGATTCAGCGGGGGATGCCAGCGACCACGACGGGATTATCAAGGTATTAACAGGCGGTCAGGCTGGTATTGAACGTTTATAGTCTGAGAATGACTACCGGCGCTGAAGAACCGCAGGAATAGAGGTATGGAGTCGATGGTGCGAATACTCGAATATCTGGGATCAGGAGGGTTCGGCGTGGTTGCGGCCGCAACCCTGCCGCACCAGGTCGATCCGGTGGCCGTCAAGTTTCTGGCGGGTTCCGCGCCCGGGGACATGGAGTCCTTCCAATGGGAGTATTCGCTGTTGGCGAGGCTCTCGCATGCCGGTATTCCCAGGGTGTACTCCTTCGGGCGCCTGGAATCGGCACTGGTGATAGAGACAGCCCCCGGTGAATGCATTGAGCTTCCGGCCGGCCGGCCCTATTTCACCATGGAACTGGTGAGGGGCATGCCATTTTCCAGCGCTGGCAGATCCGGGGGGACGACCGGGAGCCTCCGCTGGTTCGCCCGGTTGGCGGCGATCCTCAATTATCTGCATGGCCAAGCCCTGGTCTATGGAGATCTGAAACCGTCCAACATCATCCTTACCGACGATGGCCCACGGCTCATCGATTTCGGCGCTGCCAGGCGTGAAGACGATCCCCGGGCGCCGGTGCTGGGGACGGCGCTCTATGCGGCACCTGAGGTGGTGCGCGGCATGCCATCCTCGCGGGCGGGCGACGTTTTTTCACTGGGCCTGATCATGCTGGAGTTCCTCACCACCGCCATTCCGGTGCCGGCCAGCCTGGCCGAGCGCGACCAGTGGCGCCGGGAAGCGCTGGCCGGATTGCGGCAGCAAGATCCCGGGGGACTGAGCGGTGTGCTCGAGGCAATGACGGAGTCGGACACGGCGCGGCGGACCGCCACCACCAGCGCGGTTCTCGAGGAGTTGTCCGGACGATTTCCGGAGGTGGTGGAACCGGCCGCCGCGCGCGCCTTGAAGGAACCAGATTTTGTGGGTCGTGAGCGGGAGTGGGAGCGATTGGATGCGTTTTATGCCGGGCCGGTGGGAATACTCCTCGTTACCGGACCGGAGGGTTGCGGGCGCAGCCGCCTGCTCCGTGAATGGAGCCTTCGGCGGGAAGTAAGCGGTGTCAGGGTGTTACGCTACCAAGAGGGTGGCCGGCCGGGGCTCCCCGCCATGCTGGATGCGCTGCTGGTTCTCTTTGATTCGACCGGAGGGGAACTGGATCATGGGGCCGGGGAGGGGCGATTGATCTACCGGCTCAATCGGATCATCGAGGGATTCCAACCGCCTTCCGGCAGCCCGCCGCTGGTGGTGGTCGACGGCTGGCGGCCGGCGGAGGGGGTGTTCGCCGACTGCGAGCGGGGTTTGCTGAACCTGTCGGATCGGTTGCCTTTCAAGCTCATCCTCATTTCCGGTGACGCAGTGCCCGGGCCGGCTTCGGTCGCCAGACTGTCCCTTCCGCCCCTGGAGCATGGGGAAACGATTCTGCTCCTGCGCAGCATCTTCCAGGCAGCCAACATTCATGATGACCTGGCCACTGGCATTCACCGGCAGGCGTCGGGCAATCCGGCCGAGATCATCGCCCTGGCGTCGTTCCTGGATCGGGAGCGGCGATTGTCGGTTCGCGACGGCTGTGTGAGGGCTGATCGCGAGGCGTGTCGGACCATGGGAGAATGGGACAGGGAGACTCTCGAATCGGAACGGCTCCAGGTCCTTCCTGGTGACGCGCTGCTTTTGTTGAAGGTGTCGGCCTGGTGCCGGCAACCACTGAGTATCGAGCAGTTGGCGGATTTTTATCGAAGAGCCGGGGAGGCAGGTCAGCCGGAATTCGGATCAGGCATCGATTCCATCGCGATAGCCGCGACAGTGCTCCGGCTGGAGCAGGACCACTTGGTGGAGGTGCGTTGTTCCGTCGGCGGGCGCCGAATAGTGACCGCGCGGTCCGAGTCCGTTGCGGAGAAGATGCGCGGTCTGGTGCCAAGGCTGCGTCAGGCGGATTGGCACCGGTTGGCGGCGGAGACGCTGGAAGCGATCGGCG
>JAFGDC010000020.1 GCA_016932295.1 candidate division CSSED10-310 bacterium | reverse complement strand
GTAAAGCCGCCAATGAAGGCACACCAACGCACTGCTCGT
Organism: candidate division CSSED10-310 bacterium; assembly: GCA_016932295.1. Next base: position 4,910 of record JAFGDC010000020.1, on the reverse strand, counting down.
CAGACAAACGCACCTCACCACCAAACCACCTCAAGCTTATATCGAAACGAAAGGGGGACGAGCCGTGCATTGACAAGGCCAGGCAATATGCCTATCATGCGAAGTTTACGCGGCGCTCGGCGCTCCGTCTGACGGAGTCCGGAGGTCTCCAGCACGAAAGGTGTCCACAGTGAGCAAGATCATCCTAAAACCAGGCTGCGAGCAACGTATCCGGTACAGGCATCCCTGGATTTACAGGGAAGATATCGAGACCTGCGCCGGTGAACCCCAGGATGGGGACGAGGTCAGTGTCACTTCCAGCCAGGGAGATCCGATCGGGAGAGGCTTCTACAGCGCTTCATCACCGGTGGCGATCAACTTGTTATCATTTCAGGACGATCGGCTCGATACAGGTTTCTTCAGGGATCGCCTCAGGCATATCGATGAGTCACGGCGGCAATTCCTGGGTAAGCGGGAGGTATTGCGCTGCGTGAATGGGGAGGGCGATTTGCTCCCGGGCCTGGTAGTCGACCGGTACGGTGACGTCATTGTCATCCAGACCATGAGCGCCGGCATGGAGCGAATCAAGAGCGAGATCGCCGGCATCCTGGACGAATTGTATACACCTCGCATCATTTATGAGCGGAACGACTGCCCCGAACGCAGGCAGGCAGGCTTACCATCGACCAAGGGATTCCTGAAAGGCGCCGAGACCACTCCCGTAGAGATAGTGGTTGACGGTCTCACGTTCGAAGTGGACTTCATCGACGGCGCGGGAACGGGTTTTTTTCTCGACCACAAGGCCAATACCCGATTGGTGAGGAAGCTCGCTAAGAACAAGAGTATCCTTGATTGCTACAGCTACACCGGGCAATTCGCCGTCAATGCCGCGCGGGGCAGGGCGAAACAGGTTACCGCCATCGAGATAGATCCGGGCAATGTCAAACGCGGCAGGATGAACAGCACGCGCAACGAGTTCGGGGAATTGATCGATTGGTCTGTGGCGGATGTGCTGGATGCTCTCGCCAATTTCGAAAAGTACGATGTCTCATTCGATATAATTATTCTTGATCCTCCGGCTGTTCCATCGACCAGCGAGGAACGTGACAACGCACTTGTCAGCCTGAAGGAAATCAACAGTTATGCAATGAGGCTCATAAAGCCAGGCGGCATGTTGATGAGCAGCCTCAGGAGTTCGGTTCCGACCATGGAGGAGTTCCTAGACATCATGCGCGGCGCGGCCCAGGCTGCGGAGAAGGTGTTTCGTGTCATCGGCACCGCCACTCAGGATCGTGACTTTCCTTACCTGTTGACGATTCCGGAATCACTGCAACTCACCGCCATGTACGTGGAAGTATTCTGAGCATTCGGCCCCGGCTCAGGCGGTATCCCTGCCATAGGCTTTAAGACGGGCGTACAGGGATTTTCTGGTGATGCCCAGCATGCGGGCGCACCTGGACTTATTGCCCTCCGCCAGCAGGAGCGTCTTCTCTATCAAGCGCTGCTCCATCTCCTTCAGGGTAATGCCGGTTTCCGGAATCTCCAGCCAGGGAACAGCCGATTCCATCTCCATCCGTGGTCGTAATTCGACTGGCAGTTCGTCCAGTCCGATGCGGTTGTCCTGGCAAATCACCACCGCCCGTTCGATGACATTTTCGAGTTCCCGTATGTTTCCCGGCCAATCGTGTTGAAGCAGAAGGCAGATGACTTTCGAGTCGATTTCTTTGATCGCTTTGTTCTCCAACCGGCAATACTTCTCCAGGAAATGCTGGGCAAGCAGTGGTATGTCCTCCCGGCGCTCGCGCAAAGGAGGCAGCCACACCGGGATAACACTGAGCCGGTAATAGAGATCCTTTCTGAAAGTGCCACGCTCGATTTCAGCCTGCAAGTCAAGGTTTGAGGCGGCCAACACGCGTACATCCACATCGATGTTCCTTGTGCCCCCGATCCGGCATATACTTTTTTCCTGCAGGACGCGCAGCAGCTTCACCTGCAGATCCAGCGGCAACTCACCTATCTCATCCAGGAAAATCGATCCCCCCTGGGCCAGTTCAAACTTCCCTGGTTTGACTGCATGTGCACCGGTGAATGCGCCTTTCTCATGCCCGAACAACTCACTTTCCATGAGACTACCCGGGATGGCGCCGCAATTGATCGCTACGAACGGGCCGGTGCTGCGCGCACTGTGCTCGTGCACCGCCCGGGCCACCAATTCCTTGCCGGTTCCGCTCTCACCGAGGATGAGCACCGTCGAAGATGCCGGCGCGATGAGCTTGATGGTGCGAAACACCTCTCGCATCCGGGGAGTTTTCCCGATGATCTGGTGGAACGAGTAATGGGTTTCCAGTTGGCGGCGCAGGTCGTGAATCTCACGCTGCAGCGTCTTCTCCGCCAACGCCTTATCGATGATGATCTTGAGTTGCTCCAAGTCAAGTGGCTTCTGCATGTAGTAGAAACCGCCCTCTTTCATGATCTGCACTGCCAGTTGGATGTCATTCTGGCCTGAGAGAATGATCACCGGGATATGGGGGTAGTCCCGATTGACGATCTGGAACAACTCGTAACCGCTCATCCCCGGCATCATCAGATCCGCCAGCATGATGGAGATGCGGTGCTCGGCGATCGCTTCGAGCGCTTTCTGTCCGGACAGCACCTTCACGACCCGGTAGCCCGAACCTTCCAGGAATAATGAGATGATGTACAGGAATCCCGGTTCGTCATCGACCACGAGTATGGTGTTTTTATCCGCGTCGCTCATGCCGATCCTCCCGGTCGGTTATCGCACCATTGCGCCATTCTGGCCAACATGGAACGGAGTTCCCTTTCGTTCACGTCCAGGTGGATCCGGGCATCGCCAAGGCCATGGGGCAACACCCAGTGCAGAGTGCCATGCAGTTTCTTCTTATCGTGCCGGAGCGCCGGCAGCAATGCATCGCAACTCGGCACCAACTCGCGCCGGGGTAGCATCCGCCAGCGCCTGAGCAAGCTCTCGAGTCGCCACAGAACCTTCTCCGCCAACAAACCTCGCGCATCGGCCAGCAGGCAGGCGCCAAGCAGACCGATGGCGACGGCTTCACCGTGTGACAGCCGGCGGTACCCATGCAGCAATTCGAGACCATGACCGATGGTGTGTCCAAGGTTGAGCAGCCGGCGGCGGCCCAGCTCAGTCTCGTCTTCCATGACTATGCCGGCTTTGTATTCACAGCACAATGCGATGAGCCGGCACCATTGATCGGGAGAATGCCGCACGGTGCGTGGAGAAATGCGCTCCACCTCCGCCAGCACCTCTTCACCAGCCAGCAGGGCGGTTTTAAACACTTCTCCCAAGCCACTGCGGATGTGGCGGGGCGGTAGTGTGGCGAGGAATCCGGGATCGATCAGTACGGCGCGCGGCTGATGGAAACAACCAACCAGGTTCTTTCCTTCGCGGATGTTTACCGCGACCTTCCCGCCCACGCTCGCATCCACCATGGCCAGCAGGGTGGTGGGAACCTGGCAGTAATCGATGCCTCTCATGAAGGTTGCCGCGGCAAATCCCGCCAGGTCGCCGACAACTCCCCCGCCGAGGGCGATCACCAGGGAGGAGCGGTCCATGTCATGTTTCAGAAACCTGCTGTATACTTTTCCAGCCCAAATCAGCGATTTTGTCCGTTCACCCGGCGGCAGGAGAATCGTGTCAGCCGTGGCGCACTGATCGATGATCTGAGCGCAGCGTCCGGGTTGCAGGCGCGCCACCGCCTGGTCGATGACCACGGCGGCGCGGCGCCCGTGAAGCAACCCACGAAGCGTTAAACCGGTAGGCGCGCCATGGCCGATGACGATGTCATAGCGACGGCCCGGCAACTCAACGGGAACGATCCACTCTGCGCCATGATCCAATCCGTCACTTTGCCTCATTCGATCTCCGTTCCATGCCTTTGGTCAATAAGGCCGGTGGGGCTGCGGGAATCACCGTGGGTCCCGTCAAAGCAGGAACGCATCCTCCTCGCGCTTACGTTTGACCTCGTCATAATGCGAAACCTGCATGGTGAAGGTGCCGCGACCCTGGGTCATGCTTCGCAGTTCGGTGGCATAGCCGAACATCTCGGAGAGAGCCACCGATGCCTCGATGATCTGGTATTGGTTTCGGACATCCACCGAGGTGACCTCGCCATGCCGTTGCTGAAGATTACCCAGTACATCACCGACGAATTCTTTGGGGATCACCAGTTCCACCGCCATGATCGGTTCGAGCAGCACAGGTGTGGCCTTCATGCAGGCGTCGTGGAATACCTGGAGCGCGACATAGCGAAAATCAGCCTCGGTGGAATCCTCGATACTGAAGGAACCATCCAACAGGGAAACCTTGAGATCGACTATCGGATATCCCAGCCTGATACCGCCAGCCATTGCTCCCATGATGATCTCTTCAACCGCGGCGATGATGTGGATGGGCAGCGCGTCCTCATCCAGCATGTTGTTGAATTCGTTGCCCTTCCCCCGATCGTTATGCTCCACCCGCAGGGCGATGTGGGCATAATGACTGGTTCCCGACGTCTGTTTTACGAATTTCATCTCGCCTGTTCCGGCGCCTGCGACGCTTTCTCTGAACGCCACCTGCGGTTTTCCCACCCGCGCGTTCACATGGAATTCACGCACCAACCTGTTCACCAGGATATCCAGATGCAACTCTCCCATTCCGGAGATGATCGTCTGACCTGTTTCCTGGTCGGTCCTCACCTTGAATGTGGGATCCTCTTCAGCAAGCCGCACCAGTGAATCAGACAGTTTTTCGCCATCCTTGACGGTGCGCGGTTCGATGGCCACAGAAATCACCGGTATGGGAAACTGCATGCTCTCCAACACGATGGGCGCATCGATCGCGCACAGGGTGTCGCCGGTGACGCTGTCCTTCAAACCCATGGTGGCGATGATATCGCCGGCATAGGCTT
>JAFGDC010000166.1 GCA_016932295.1 candidate division CSSED10-310 bacterium | reverse complement strand
TGGCGGAAGGCGCCATCTATCCGGTCCAGCAGACCATCGGCGACTTCACCGTGCCGGCTGGCAGCGACCGCCTGCTGGTGGCCTTCGTCACCTACGAGCAGGGTTCCAGCCCGCAATGCACCGATGTCACCTACAACGCCCTGCCCCTCACCAGGGAAGTCCATGCCGCCGAGGGCACCCTGTTCTCCGATCTCTGGTACCTGCCACTGGGCAGCGGACCGGACATCACCGCCGATCTCACCGCCACCTTCACCGGCAGCCCCAACACCGTGCTCGCCGCCGCCTCCTTCCACAACGTCAACCAGCTCACCCCCATTGGCGGCAGCGACACGCAGAACGGCGGCGGCAGCGGGTCCACCTCATTGGACATGGCCACTTCCAGTGCGCTCAACCTGCTGGTCAGCAACATGGCCAACTATGCCGACTGGATGTTCATGGAACCGGTTGATGCGGTTCCCACCGGCAACGGCCAGGTGGAGATCTTCGACCTGGCAAATGAGCATGGCCAGGCAGGGGAAGGCTGCATCCAGCCCGCCACCGGAGGTACCGTCACCATGAGCTGGACCTTCCAGTCCATGATGGGTGAATCAATGGGCTGGGCATTGGCGGCCATGGAGCTGAATCATGGCGAGGAACCGATCACTCCGACACCGGAACCATCGCCCACCATCACCGAGCCGCCGACCGCATCGCCCACCGCGAGTCCGACCTTGACGCCGACGGCAAGTTCCACTCCGGTTCCCAGCGACACGCCGACAGTCACGATGACACCGACTATCACCAGGACACCGACGGCAGCGCCCATTCCGAGCCTGGGATCGACTGGTTTCGGCCTGTTGCTGCTGGCCATGGGAATGTTGCTCGGCATTACCAGGCGAAGGCGTAAATAAGAACACAAGACGTATCCGGAAGAGGCACTGCCCCAGCGCCCTGCCTCCCGCCGGAAGTTGAAGTGACTGTTCCACCAAAGGTTCAGAACCGAAGCAGCGTGGTGATTAACGCGGACCATACCCCCATTCGAGCACCGTCCAGGAACCGACGATGTCGTTCAGATCCTCGTTGAGAAAAGCGCCATAAAAATAGAGTCCCCACGCCGCATCGGTTCCCGTGTTGGGCCAGGTGATGAGCGGCACGACTTCGAGCGGTGTGGTACCCACCGGCACATCGACGCGATCGTAATCGATCAGCGTGGATTCCGGTGGTGCGTACCACGCCCAACTGGGCCAGAACCAGTACTGCCGATACACCTCGAGGATGAAGAAGGTCGGCATGGTAACCGCTGTCGGACCGGGATTATCGAGCCATCCGGTCACCCAGAATTGTTCGCCTGGGTGGACCGCCGACGGCATGTCGATGCGCACGCCAAGGGGGATCGTTCCGGTCGGCCCGGGAGTGGGAGTTTCCGGCAACGTCGTGGGAGTGAAGGTCGGGCTGTTGGTGGCGGTGGGTGACCGGGTGGGGGTGAAGGTCGGCGTTGCGGTAGGTGGCAGGGGTGTATAGGTGGGGGTATCCGGTCCGGTGGTGTTGGTGGCGGTGGGAGTGGGTGACCTAGTCGGACTGATGGTGGGAGTGGCGGTGGGGGTCGAGGTGGGACTGCGGGTGGGGGACGGCGTCCGCGTGGCTGTCCTGGTAGGGGATCTGGAAGGGGTTACAGTTACAGTCCTGGTGGGCGTCCTGGTGGGCGTCGCCGTTGCCGGAATAAACGCCGGGTAATGGCAGCCGATGTCCACGATGCCGGTATCACCGATCTCGTCCGTCCTGGTGGTGAGTTCATCGAAGCAGACAGTTTCGCCTGAAGCACCGATGAAGCAAAGATCGGCGGCCTGGTAGAATCCTATGTTGATGCACGGGCTGTTCTGCGCCTGACCGGCGGCGATCTGGCTCAGGTAGAGTGACCCTTCGGGACCGGTCACGAAGAGCGGATTCTGATTGATGTTGCCCGTGCCCGCCCAACCGCCTTGGATATCCGAACGATAGACCTGGGGAGTGCCGGTGCCGTCATGGATTAGACCGGTGGGACTGTCCCACAGGATACAGCGGCCGATGATCGGGCTGCAATTCTGCATGTAGATCGAGGCGCCGAGGTTCTCGGGGGCGATGTTCAGATTGAAGGTGCACTCCCTGATCGTGGCATCTCCGGATACAAAGAGACCACCGCCAACCTGGTCCTGGGGAGCATTGCCGATGGTTGCGTTGCCGATGAAGAGGCAGTTGACCAGGATCCCCGCGCCGGACAACCGCATTCCTGCGCCGCGTTCGGCGCTGTTGTTGATAAAATGGCAATCGCTGTAATAGCATTCTGAACCCAATTCGTAGACTCCGCCGCCTTGACCGTGCCAGTTGATATCGGCGGCGGTATTGTAATCGAAGACACAACCCAGGACCTCGCCGGTGGTTGATTGGTGGCACCACAGGCCGCCGCCGTAGCTTTGCGCTGAATTGCCGTAAAAAGTGCAGCATTGCAGCCGCAGGCCCGAATAATTCACGTACATGCCCCCGCCCGCATCTTCTGCAACGCAATAACGAAAGATGCAGTTCTTGATGGTAGGTGAACAATAAAGCGAAACATAGATACCACCACCATCCTTATCCTCCGGAGTGCCCCCGTCGGCATGGCCGTTCCTGATGGTGAAACCGTCGACCACTGACGCGCGGGTCTCCGAGGAATGGAAATAAAACGCCCTGCCGACGTTCTGGCAATCGATGATGCACCCGGTGGCGCCGTATACCGAACGAACGGTGATCGCCCTACCCCCGAAATCGAGATTTCGGTTGTTCGCACCGGTCCAGGTGCCATTCGCCACTTCGACCACATCACCATTCACGCACATGTTGATGCCGTCCTGGATGGATGCCGCATCCACGGGCACCCGGTACGTGGTGGCATCGACCGCTGAAACGCACAGTACCACCGCTCCCATGACCAGAATGTATGCCATAGATACTTTCACCACCCACCTCCTCGCTTCGTCATCCTGTCGTCCGGCGCTGATTACCGCCTGTATTGAACCCTGTTCGCCAATCCGCCCGCCCTCTTCGTTCGGACCATCGACGCCGGCTGTAACAATCCCCGTGGCCGGCCGCCCTGGATAGAACAGCAGATTCCTTCCCAAACCACTCCTGATTCATACTTTCGGTTTGATTCTATCTGAAGCTCTTGATCTCGTAAAGGACTGAACCACTCACTTTCATCTATGGTCAATCCACACTATGAAATATCCCGTCTTACTCCAACTCATGGCCGGATGGCGCGCACCTCCGCCACCTTCTGGTGGGACAGGCCGGCCAGGAACTCCGCCATGACGTTGCAGAACGGCAGAAAATTGTTGCCGTCCAGGGTCTGGAACTGCGCCTTGACCATGGGTTTCCAGGCGACATGGCGCCCGTACAGTTCCGCCCCTTTCACTCTCATCACTTCCACCAACTGCTGCAGGTTGATCCGGTCGGCGGCATCCCCCATGTTCACCAGGCTGTGCCGGCTGGTTCCCTCGCAAAAGTAGAGGTAATCCACTCGTACTCCCTTGCTGGCGAGGATGGCGGCCGCGTTGGCGGGAGTGATGGGAGGTTCGCCCTTGCGCTTGTCGGTGAATGGCTGCAACACCGCCAGGATATGGATTTGATCGGCCACCCGCACTCCCTTCTCGGGGAAGAGGATGATCTGCACCACGTTCCTGCCCAACAAGGAGGTGACGCGCTCGAAGTCCTTGTCGAATGAGCTGAGTGCCGCCGGCACCATGCATAGATGACCGCCGTCGATGTGTTCCCTGAACGCATCCGCCAGGTAGTGAGCGAAGGACAGGAAACTCGTGTCATTGACCCAGCGGAAATGGTTGACGGGAAAGGCGGGGCTGTACTTCGGGCGAAAATCAGCGATCTGCGGCCTGCCGCCGTCATACGAAGTGCCGAGTGCAGCGGCGGCGCGCGCCAGGTCTATGCGGTCCGGCCGATCACCGGTATTGATGAGGAAGCACCGGGAATTACCGCTACACAGCATCTGGTAATGAGCTGGCGCTTCCTCCTGCAGGAATGCCAGGGCATTGGGCACGGTCAGGGCGGGACCGCCGCGGGGCGGGAACTTGAGCAGCGTGGTGGTGAGGTGGAGGGTGTCATCACCAACGTTCATGGTGAAGTGCACCAAATTGCGGCCCAGCAGGCGCAGCACATTGTCCCAGGCCTTGTCCCGTTCCTTGAGAAGCACCGGCCGCACCGAACGGACATGCATTCCGGTAAATGCGCTCATACGATCGGCCAGGTAGTGACCGTATTCATGCAGGTTCCGGTCGTTGACCCTGGCGAACCGATGCATGGGAAACTCGGGATTGGCGATGGGTCGACCGGTGGCCGCTTCCGCATGGCCGCCGTCCGCCTTGCTGCCGATGAAACTCACCGCCAGGCTCAGGTTGACGGGCGGGGCATCCTGGTTCACCTTGCGGGTGGTCATGAGCTGTGAACCATAGCAATAGAAGTAGTAATCGAACTTGAATTGCGGTGTCAGAAAGGCGAGGGCCGATGCGACGTTGATGGTGGGTTCATTGATACGTGGATCACAGAACGGCGACAAGGCATAGAAGATACGAACGCCATCCGGTTGTTCGATCGATTCCTGCACGGTTGGTCCCGATGGTACCGCCGGCTCCTCCCGGCGGCGGCCCTTGAACAGGCGGCCGAGA
>JAFGDC010000165.1 GCA_016932295.1 candidate division CSSED10-310 bacterium | reverse complement strand
TGACGGTGACCTTGACCAGACCGGAGAGCACTTCCTTCAGGGCGTGGACAAAGTTGCTGTCCAGCGGCACCGGCAGTTCCTTCGACTGGATGAAGGCTTCCAGCGGTTCCCGGTCGTCCATCTTCAGCAGATCCATGTTGGCCTGGGTGATGGGGTCCTCCAGGTTGGCGAGTAACACTTTTGTCCAACTTTCCAGCATCCGGTCGAGTTCGTCGTCCAGGGTGTTCAAGATGGCGGAAGCGTTGCTCGGTCCCGAGTCACGAGTCGCGGGTTGCGAGTCAGAAGACCCGTGACCCGCGACTCCAGACCCGCCAACCGCTTCCAGGGAAGGCTTGAAGCCGCAGTGCGGACAAATGGGCGAGGCATCGAGGTTTTGCTCGGTCAGATCGAAGCAGCTTTTCAATCCAACCAAACGATTCTGGTAATCGGTAAGCTGCTGCCGGGGCATGAGATCGATGCCGGCGAGTTTTCGAAGAATTTCCAAACGCGGATCGTTGAGCAGGGCCGCTTTGCGTTTGTCATCGTTCACGCCGAGCCGGGCCTTGGTGTGCAGGCCCATGTAGGCGACGATATACTCCTTTTTCAGCGTCTTCAATTTGGTCCCGATGGCTGCGGACTGGTTCAAGAGCTCGGACAGGTCCCCCTGTTTGAGAATAGCCACCACAGCCTGCCGGGTGGCCTGCAGGCGCCCCACCCAGTCATGGTCGGCGGATAAGACCGTTTCGGCGTTGGTGAGCCACGCCGCGGTTTCCACATGCTCATTTCGGAATTCACGTATAGTGGCCAATTGACCAAGGAATTCCAGCGTTTTTTGGTGGGCCATGACATCGGCTGCGCTGTAGCGGAGGTTTTTCAGCTTGCCCGGTGAGGAATAGGCCTGGAGAGATTCAAAGAAGTTTTTGGCTTCGTCCAGCCCGGTGGCCTGATTGGCCAGATCGGTGCCCGCAATCAGATCAAACCCCCAGAAGGAAAGCCCTTCGCGTAGAGTCTGCTGAGCCATGACGAGGCGTTTGACCACTTGCTGAAGGCGATCAATCATCTTTATGACAGGTTCGGTCTCTCCTTGTGTAATCAATTTTGGATAGCCGGCAGGCAGATCAAGCAGGTCAAATAGCGCCTTAAGGGCGGGTAGGTTCCATTCCTTGGGCTGCTCCAGGTGCTTGAAGCGGACCAGTTCGTCCATGCCGGCCGCGGCCAGCTGCGCCAGGCCGGTGGCGTCGAATTTCATGCCCGGAATGGCCAGCACAATCTCGCCGGCATAGACCAAGGCGGCCAACAGAACGGTGACCCATTCCGGCTCCAGCCGCGCGCCGCCCGGGTTCATGTACTCGAGTCCATGATCGTCCTGGATGATCTCGCTGCGATTGACCACCTGGCCATGGCCCTTGGCCTTGACGGCGTCGTGGATGAACCGGGTGTACTTTGACTGGTATGGATCTAACTTCTCGCCGTCGAGGAGCTCCAGGGCGTCCAGCACGGCCGTAGCCTGCTTGGTGCGGTTCTGCCCGGCGATGGCCCGCAGGGCATCCTGGGCGGCCTGGGCGCGGTTGTGGCCGGTGATGAGCACCGAGAAGAATGGATAGTCGGGGGCCTGGTTCTCGAAATGCGGATCCAGGCAGACGCCGGCGATGGTGTTTACCAGGTCACGGAAATTGATGGTCTCATGGGAGGCGATTCCGGAAAACGAGCGAATACTGCCGCCGCGTTCCTTGGCCCATTCCACCATGGCTTTGGTGCGGCCCTGGTACGTCACTTCAAACGCCGCGGTCATGTTTTTCTGCAGCCACTGCACCAGCTTCCGCAGGAACTCATTGGCCTTGGCTTCATAGGTCGCCTTGGCATGGCCTGAGGCTGTTCCCGCGAGATCGAGTGCCGCGGCATAACTTTTAAGCGCGGTTCGGAAGTCTTCATCCGCCCCCTTGAGCCGAAAGAATACCTCATCGGGTACTTTCTGATCCTTGAACGGGCGTGGTTCGAAGGGTTGGATGAAATAGAGATAGAAATCACGCTGTGGAATGGTGGTGGCCCGCTCGTTGGGTGCCAAAAAAAACAGATAGCCCGTGCGAGCGGCCTTATGTGATTGCCAGATCAATTCATGTTGCCAGATTTTGTAGCCAGTCCTATACGTAACGTCCTGACATTCCATGACCCGTTTGAGTGCTTCATAATAGAAACGGTTAAGGGTAGAGTCGCCGAGACTTTCGGCGCGTTTGTCGATGAGCGCATCGAAATCGTCCGTCTTTTTGAGATCCAGGTAGAATTGGCGATTGTCCGTATTGAAGGAAATGAACTGCCCGCTGACCGTCTTGTGGATTTCGCGCAGCACCGTTTCCACATGGGTCTGCAGATCCTTGTCGGGCTCATCGCTGCCCAGCTCGGCGATGAGCGGATCAAACAGACAGAGACGGTCCCGCAGTTCTTCGGCCGAGGCGCCCATGGGGGAATAAATATCGCCGGTGGTCAGCCGATGGACGGACAGGGCATGGATCAGGCGGAAGGCCATGGGTTTGTACTGCTCACGGGTAAAGGCATTCTCGACGCGGGACTCCAGCACCTGGCTGCAGTCGATCACCGATCGGATCTCCGGATTGGTTCTGAAGGAGGCATCCTGCTTGATGGTCTCCCAATAGCTGTCGAAGGCGATGAGGCCAGGTTCATCTGCTGGCACCTCGGTATCAAAGATCCCTTTCATACTCAGGGAGAGTGTTTTCAGAATGAAACGCTTTTCCACGACGGTGACCCGCTCGAAGGTGTCAATGTAGTCGGGATGCACCGGGAACAGGCGAACGAATTCATCCATCCGTTCGTTGAGCCCTCCGTAATATTTGGCGAAGGGGGTGAGGTGATCGCGGATCCGGGCTTGCTGCTCGGCCGTTTTCCTGAGCAGGCGCTCGGCCACCACGAACTTGACATCGCGGCGGGCGATGAGGATCTGCTCGAAACGGTCTTTTACCCGTCGGATGCTTTCGGCCACAAAGGCGAAGCGGGGGCTGTCGAAAATGGCCTCCTGCACACCGGCCAGGAAGCGGAAGCGCAGATCCTTGCAGACCTCGCCGACCTCGCGCAGGAAATTGAGATCGAGGATCAGCTCCTGGTCCTTGCGGGTGCGCAGATAGTCGAGCAGTTCATCCACAACCAGGAGGAGACCATGATCGGGAAACACCGCGCCGAAGGCGGCCATCATATCCTCGAACGCGCGCTTGTGCCCCGTGATGGTGCCCGCATCGGGGAAGACATAGTCCACCCCAATCTTTTCGAGATTCTCCTCCATCTCGGCCACCAGAATATCGCGCAGGGACATGGTGGTGGCGCCAATCTCGGTGCGGATCACCTTGAAACGGCCGGCGATGGCGCCCGCGGCGTCACGTACGCCGGGATGATTGAGTCCTTCCACGAAGGAACTATCGGCGGCCAGGCTGGAGATCACCGACATCAGGTGCGACTTGCCGGTGCCATAATTGCCGACCACCAGAATCCCCTTGTTATCCTGCGGTTGGTCAAATTGCATATTGGGGATCACCAGCTCCGTCAACCGATCGGCCATCTCGTCGGAGATGACATAGGTTTCGACCAGCTGTTGGGCAGCGGTGGATTTGCCGGCGTCGCGCAGCCGGATAACCGTCTCGATGGGTTCGAATTGAATGAGTTCCTTATACTTCATAGGCTCCACCATGGGAAAAAGAGTTTGCGAAACGATTTTACACGTCGTGGGTCACAAGAATCAAATCATCTGCGGGATAACGTTGGTTTTCGGGATGGCCGGCCACGGCGTAGGTCAGGTGTCCGTCGTGAATGGTACCCGGCCAGGCCACCACCAGGGTCGTATTGCGGGAGATCTGTTGGAGGAGGCGCAACGGATCTATCTGCAGGGCGTGATCGAAGAGTAACTCGATGTTATCCAGCAACACGACGGGATATTCCGGTGGGGCCGCCTGGCGCACGATGTCTTCGAGGATGGATGTGACATGCCGCTGCCGCTGGCTCTCCGTCAAGTCCAGCATGCGTTGGGAGACGTCGAGATTGACGTTGATGAGGGGGGCACCCGTCTGTTCGTGCACGTCGCGCAGGGCCGCTGTTTTGCCTGAACCCGCTGCGCCCACCAGTACGATAAGCCGGTAATATTGCCCGGCCGCATCAGGAATTTTCTGCCGGATGAGACTCGAGAGTGATTCCCCCATCACGTTCCCTTTCTCGACTTATTGCCAATAGTTGATCGTACTCGAGGCAACGCTGGTCCGTCCGTACACGTTGGTGCGTCTGCCTCCGGTTGTATCCGCTACGGTCCCAAATCCACGAAAAATCAAAGAATCGGTCTGATCAAGGTGGTGCGTGAGTGAAATCAGGTGAATTCATTCGCCTGCACCGAGTCACCCTCACGCCGCCTGATCGTTGGTAAATTGTATCAATAATTGGCCGCGCGTGCCAGAGTTCTTTGATACGAAATGATTCCCGTCAATAGGTAATCAACGGAATGCGCCGGGGTTTTAACCATTAATGGCGTGTCAGGAGATACTCAGGGGATCAAAAACCTTTCCAAATGCGAGCAAATATTCCTCACGATGCCGCAGAACGAAGTGAAGGCAGAGGATCGGTCTACTCTTCGGTGTCAGCCGAATAATTACCAACCCGTGGGTTGAGTCCCTGATCGAGCTCATTCCCATTTGCGGTCATGAGAAGGCAGGTGGAATCCACTCGTTCCCAGTTCCTGCGATCTGGATTGGGTGGAACTGAGTCGGCTGCGGAGGAGGGCGAGGGAGCGCTGGAGGGGGGTGTCCAGGGGGCGGGAGAGGTCGCGGGCGAGGCCGCGGAGGTCGCGTTCGACGGTGTCGTCGCGGCTCTGGGCGGTGCGACCGAGGTGGCGGAGGCGGGCGGCCGCCACCGTGGCGGTCCGTTGGGCGTCGCGTCCGGCGACGCGTTCAGACGCGCCGTCAGTCGCTCGATCTCGGCGATGAGGCGGGCCAGTTCGGCCTCGTACTCCGTCAAGAGTCGCTCTTGCGCGGTGCAGATGCGCACCAAGTCGGACTTTTTCACGCTCGCCGCGGCGGGCATGGTACACCTCCCGTTTCAAATTGTT
>JAFGDC010000164.1 GCA_016932295.1 candidate division CSSED10-310 bacterium | reverse complement strand
TGGAACACTACAAACCGGCGCAAGGAATTGACTGCCAACGCTTCGCATCGAACATTACAAGATTCCGGGTACGACCCCAAGGGGATCCCATCTGGCATGAACCGCAGCCATCTGCTATCGTGCACCTGATTCATCGCCCCCGTTCATGGAGTTAGGGAACATGAAGAAACTTGGCCGTACCGGACAACGCCGGCTGAAGATGCTCCATCTGCTCTGCGCCGGACTGTGGCTCTCCGCCGGCATGATCCTGATACTCATGCTGGGCACCCTCCAACCGACCCAGGACGGGGCGCTGCATGGCCGGGACCTGGCACTCAAGTTCATCGATGACTTCATCATCATTCCAGCCGCCCTCGGCTGCCTTCTCACCGGATCGATCTACGGAATCTGGACCAGGTGGGGCTTCTTCCGCCGGCGCTGGGTGACAGTCAAGTGGCTCATCACGATCTACGGCATCCTCACCGGCACATTCCTGTTGGGTCCCTGGCTCAATTCTCTTCCTCCCGTCTCGTCGGAAATGGGGCTGGCGGCGCTATCAAATGCCGCCTATCTGCATGCCAGGCGAATGAACCTCATCTTCGGTGCCATCCAGGTGGCGAGCCTCCTGTTCGCCCTGGTCATCTCGGTGCTGAAGCCGTGGGGACGGGCATCCGGACAGTAGGATTACATCTCCCACCAGCGCCGCGGCCGACTATTTCCCTGCACCCTTCGTTCCGGCAGGCCGTTTTTTGAAGCCAACGTCGGCCACAAGAAAATAGATCACGAAACCGGCGAACAGCGCCAGGCTCAATCTCCCTTTGGACACCATGAACATGACGCGTTCGATCAGAAGGGAGATCCGGGTCATCACCGTGTTGCCATAGGAAGCACCGAACGAGATCATCAGGAACCCCATGCCCAGTGAGGCAGTAGCGCCGATGGCGCCGGTATGGGGCTTGGAGAAGAAAAAATAGATGAGCACGGAGACAACCCCGATGATAAGGATAGGATTCCAGAGGAGGTCGAGGAAGGTGAACAAACCGGGGGAAGTGATGAAGGCGCTCCAAGCGCCCGGCTTGATGAACGGAATCAGGTTGGCGTGAATCTGCGGGATCAGATCGCCCTGGGCGAAGCCGATGATGGCCAGTCCGGAAAAGGAGCCGATCACTACCGACATGGGCCAGCGGGACAGCCAGGCATGCGTGCTGGAAAGTTGGGTGAACATGAGCAGACCTACCGCGAAGGGTATGATCAAAGCCAGGTTCCAACCGGAAAAAACCCGACCTCCAAACAGGGCGCCGAAGCTACCGGTCATGGGTTGCCAAAGATTGGTGAGAAACACGTTGTGATATTGGATGACAATGAAATAACCGGCGGCGATACCGACGAAGAGGTGTTCCGCCAGCCGGTATACCGGGTTGTCCCGATAGAGGAAGCTGAACATGGCCAGGGTGAGGAAGACCGCCAGCAATCCGCCTGTATCGAAACCGGGACTGCTCATGACCTCCTCCCCGCCTGAAATTTGTTGATCAGGAACAGTACGTTGCCGAGCACGATGAAGAAGATGATGATGTAGTGTCCCAGGGCCTGGGCATCCATGGCCTTGACGGCGCGGCTCTGTTTTCCCAGCAGGATCTCGTATTCGGCGCATGCCTTGAGTCCGCCCACCAGGCCGAGGAGCTGGCCCGATTCGAAATAGGGATAATATTCCGGTGAACTGACCCCGGCGCAGCCGGAGATCATATCCTTCTTGAATCGTTTCTGGACCTGCTGAACCCATTCTTTGGTACCCGGGTATCCGGCGGACAGGGTCACGATAAGGTCGATCCCGTTGTAATTGTCGATGCCATCCATTATTGGCAATTCATGGAGCGGCGTATGATGAAAATCAGTGGGAAAGGTCTGTACAAAGCTCTCTCCCAGCGCTACCATCACCACTTCACGGCCTTCTTTGAAGCCCAGGTTCACGTAATCCCGCCCGTAGGTCTTGTGATACCCGCCGGCCACCTCCTCGATGCATTCATCCAACATGCGTGGTCCGGGCGGCCAGAGACTCATGCCGATCACCCTGATTGGTTTACTGAACAGGTGATGAAGCACCGCCACGTTCATGGGCAGCAGTTCGGCTCGGGAGCCGGGATCCCAGTCGGCGGTGAGCAGCACCACGGCGTTTTCAGGGAGCGCCTCGATACGATCATGAAAGGCACGCACCGGGCCGGTTACGGATACCGGCAGACCGAGCGGCCTGATGAAGGGCAAAAAGATCGCCGCAGCCACGAACAAGAAGATGTATCGCCTGTCCAGCTTTTCCATCCTCTCCGTCCAGGGGCGTTTCATTCTATTCACCGCTCAGGTAGGTGCGTTCGATGCCGAGGATGATTTTCAATCCGGTGGCGATGGCGCCCAGGGAGGCGCCGATCATGATGCCGCGCTTGCCGGCGTTCTGCAGATCGGACATGATCCATTCCACCAGGCGCGGCAGATCAGACCAGATGAGTTCGCCGACGGAAACGCGGCCCATCATGACCACCACCGCAGTGACCGCCAGCAGGCTGGCCAGCACGTTACGGACCCGGAAGGCGCGAAAGGCGGCGGATGCGATGAAGAAGGCCAGCAAAGCGAACATGCTGGACTGCATGGGCACGTAAACATTATCGAACAACCACAGGAACAGGGAGCCGTCCTCGTACCCGCCACCCCAGGCCCTGGGCAGGAAGATTCCGGCCCCCACCATGACGAGCATGGCGGCCACGGTGACGAGGCTGTACCCCCATCCCTCGCGCCGGCCCCTGACGCGTCTGACATGGAGACGGCCGATGTTGATGACACCCAGGACATAGGCGAACGAAATGATGATCAGCGCCCAGATATTTATTTTCTCCGCCAGACCTTTCCAGAGCGGTGCGCTGATGAAGTTGCCGACGACGAAGAAGAGTCCGAACACCGCGGTAATGATCAACGGAACCTGTCGTCTCATCGCAATGCCTTCATATCAAGTCAGGAAAAGCCCGGAGAACCAGGTGATGCCTGCGGTTTCGAGGATGAAGCCCACCACCAGAGCGGTCAGGATGAGCATCTTGAACCAGTCAATACCCTTGAGCGTGCCCAGCAGTTTTGGTTCCTGGGCCAGATAGGCGGTGGCCGCGAAGAATTCTTCACCGATCAGCGTGTAGTCACAGGCCACCACAAAGAAGGGCAACTGGTGGATGTTGGCGGTGCCGGCCACCTGAATGGAGCCGGCCACGAATCCGGTTTCCGCCAGGATGAGTGATTCGGCGTAGAACGACCCGAGGTAAATATTGGCCGCCGGCCTTTCCCGCAGGATGATACCGTTCACGGCGCCGGTGAAGGCGAACTGTTCGTCGGACAGATATCGTACATTTTCAACGTCGAACGCCTCCCGTCTCCCGGCGTTGACATAGCCTTGCTTGACGGTCTCCTCCGCCATGGGTACCACGAAGGCCTTACCAATAGGAACGATCAACGGTGTCTCATAGGATGCGACGATTTTCGAGACATGTTCGAGGATGACCATGCTGTAGATCGTCTGGATGTTGTTCACGTCATCGATGCCCGGAACATAGAGAACCGCACGGCCCATTTCGGTGGCCCGGCCCACCGCCTCCTCGATAGCCTTTAATCCTGCCAGGGGACGAACATACATTCTGCGCCCGCGCTTGGCCAGTTCGATCATGTAGATCACCAGCCCGCAGAAGCCGGCCATCATAATCAACACGTTCAGTTTTGCCAGATCCAGCAGGTTTTCCACGAATCTCCCATCAGCGCCGGAGCCCCGCTTCCAGCAACGGTCCGCCGGCGGGTTCCACGCACTCACAGATGATCTGTCAAGAGGAGACACCAGCAGGTTAGTCAGGAACCTCAACCCTGTCAATTGATGTCTTTGGTTTCGATATACGCCTGAGGTGGCTCAGTAGAGAGGAGAGGTTGTCTGACGAAAAGCGCTTTCGTGTGCCATCATTGGTGTCTTTATCAGCGCCACTGGCATGGCGGGGACGGAGGAAGGACCAATCAGGCCACACCCATGGCGCGTTTGGTCAGTCCAGTGGGTTGCTTCGGCACACCAAGGCCGTCGGTTCACTTCCTCATAAGGACACCACCTCCTGTCTGCTCACCGCGTCTAGTCATGTTCGAATAACGTCAGCAGTGCATCCTTTGTCTCCGTGGTCGCTGTGGAAGATTGAAAGCCAACGCATCACGAGGATCATTACAAGATTCGGGGTACGACCCCATTGGCTTCGACCCCATTGGCTTGAAGTCGTACCCGCATTGGCTTGGGGTCGTACCCGGATTCTTCTACTCTTCGCTGCGCAGCTTTGGCACACAAGGATGAAAGAGAACTGATT
>JAFGDC010000163.1 GCA_016932295.1 candidate division CSSED10-310 bacterium | reverse complement strand
GCATCCCCGTCGACATCCTGGACCGGGTGATGGAACCGTTCGTCACGACAAAACCGGCGGGAGAAGGCACCGGGCTCGGGCTGGCGATCTGCCAGAGGATCATGGAACAGGTGGAGGGTGACATCACGATCACCAATCGGGTCGATGGGGGGGGCGTGGAGGTCGCGCTGCACTTCAAGGCGGTGCCCTAGAAGGATGACGCCGGCGGCTGACGAGAAGGCCGCCTTGTGATACATTTTTCGTGGTTCCCGCGATCCTCTGCATGCGATGGATCGAACCAGGTGAGAAACAGTGAACCGGAGGGAGCGGAGAGGAGACGGCGCCGTGGAGAATGCGACGTTGTTGGTGGTGGACGACGAGGAGTCCGTGCGTCATGTTCTGAGTATGAATCTGCAGCGCCGCGGATACCGTATCGTCACCGCCGAGGACGGCGTACGAGCGCTGGCCATGATAGAGGAGGAGAGACCTGATCTGGTGATCTGTGATGTAAAGATGCCTGGGATGGACGGTCTGGCACTGTTATCACAGGTGAAACGCCGCAACCCATCACTGCCTGTGATCATGATGACTGCGTATGGCACATCGGAAACCGTTATGCAGGCTGTTCGGGATGGTGCCGACGATTATTGTTCGAAACCGATCAGGACGGATGAACTGCTCTTCAGCATCGAGAAAGCTCTCGAAAGGCTCTGCCTGATAAGGGAGAACGAGCTGCTCCGCAAGCGTTTGAACGAGCAGGAGCCCATGGGAGAACTGATCGGCGACAGCCAGTCGATGAAAAACATCTATCGGATCATCAGGAAAATCGCACCCACCGGCAGCACGGTTCTGATAACGGGTGAAAGCGGCACCGGGAAGGAGTTGGTGGCACGTTCCCTGCACCAGTTGAGCGATCGATCCGGCGGACCCTTTGTGCCGCTGAACTGTGCTGCACTGCCCGCGGAGATCTTCGAAAGCGAGTTGTTCGGACATACCAAGGGGGCGTTCACCGGCGCCGTTGCCGAAACCCAGGGTCTGTTTCATGTCGCCGACGGCGGCACCCTCTTTCTCGATGAGGTTGCGGAAATCCCCCCGCAGTCGCAACATAAACTCCTTCGTGTTCTACAGGACAACGAAATCCGCAAGGTTGGCGGGAAACATTCGGTCAAGGTGGATGTACGCCTGGTGGCGGCCACCGAGAAGCACCTGGAACAACTTGTGACCGCGGGTGAATTCTCCGCCGGATTGTACTACCGGTTGCGAGTGGTGCCCATTCACCTCCCACCCTTGCGGGAACGCCCCGAAGACATTCCCATGCTGGCAGGCGCGTTCCTCGAACAGTTCAATGCCCGTCATGACCGGCGGGTGCCCGTCCTCACGCCCAGGCAGATCGGCCGCCTGATGCGGTATCATTGGCCGGGGAATGTCCGGGAATTGCAGAACATGATCGAGCGCGCGGTCCTCATGGCGGAAGGCGAGTCCATCCCTGACAGTGTGTTCCCTGGAACCGTGGAGAAGGAAGAGTTGTCTGTGGTCCTCCCGCCGCACATGGTCCGCCTGCCGGAGACCTCCGCGGCGGTACAAGCAGTGGTGGAAAGAACCCTGATCATGCGGGCGCTGGACCAGGAGGCGGGCAACCGCACCAGGGCGGCCAAACTCCTTGGAATCAGCCATCGCGCGCTGCTCTACAAGCTCAAAGACCATTCCATCAAGTGATCCATGAGTCAGGCAGTCACTTCCGGTCGCTCCAGGCGCCTGGTGTTCTATGAGACCGAGGTGCGCTTCGTGGTGGTGCTGCTGGTGGTTTTCTTGCTGTTGCTCAACCAGATTTTCTGGAGTGTGACAAACCGGTACAAGCGGACGCTTGAACAGGAGGTGCAAGGGGACCTGGAGAAAATCGCCGAGCTTGTGCGGGACCGGCTTCTGCTTGCGATTCCCCCAACCGCCGCCGGACTCGCCGGGCATGCTGCTGACGTGAACGACAGTCTCGCCTCTCTCTCCCGCATGGATCTGGCATATCAGACCATCGTCGTAGACCGCGGCGGACAAGTGCTGGCACCGAGCGGCAGGATGAAACTCAATCAATCTCCCGTGATCGGGCTCTCGGCTACGGAATGGACAAAGCTGTCCGACGGCGAACCGCTTCTCACCTGGAACTTCGAAAAAACCGGGCAGGCAGTCACCATCGCGACACCCATCCTCATGAACGGCGACATTGCGGGAGCTGTCATCATCAAGCGCGACATCGGCAAAATCGCCTTCCTGGATCGATTGACCGGACTCCTCTCAACCGCACGAATCGTCAGCATCGTTGCCGCAATCCTGTTTTCTGTGTCGTATGTCAGGTTCGTGATGCTGCCCTTTCGAATCATCAGGCAAAAAGCCGTGACCTTCCTGCAACAGCGTGACGATGCGGGTGAACTCGAGAGCGCTGGCAGCGGCGTGCAATTCGTGATCGACACCTTTGAACGAACCATCGGTGAACTGGAGGAGAAAGAACGGCTGCTGAAGGAACTGTATGCCAAGGCGACGGACCGGGTGCATGAGGTGGAACGATACAATGAATTCGTCCTGGAAAATATCTCGTGCGGAGTGATCACCCTGGACGCCGGCGGCATCATCACCAGCATCAACCGGTACGCATTGGACCTGCTGCGAATCCCGCTGGACGCGTTTCTGCACCGTGATCACCGGGAAGTTTTTAAAACCGGCCATCCCATCGGCCAGGAGTTCCATACCAGGATGAACGGTGGCCCGGAGCGGGTGGTGGATTGGATTCTGCCGGTCGCCGGCCCCGGGGATCGAATACTGGAACTCTCTTCTTCCCTGCTGAAGGATGATCAGGGATTGGTCCTCGGCGTAATCTTCGTGTTCACCGACCAAACCGAACACCGTCACATGCTTGACCGCATTCGCCAGAAACACCATCTTGAGACCATTGGAGAAATGTCCGCGGGAATCGCCCATGAGATCCGCAATCCACTGGGCGCCATGGCGGGTTTCCTCAATTTGCTGGACAGGCATCGCGAGCAGCCTGAACGGATATCGGCGTACTTACAGGAGTTACGGGAAAATATAGGCCGGCTCGACGGCATCGTGCGTGACTTCCTCAATTTCGCCCGTCCGGCGCTCCCAAGGATAGCCGAGGTGAATCTCCGCGAGTTGCTGGAAACGCTTGGCGATTCATTGATCAGGGCGCGGTATCCAGGTGTCGAGATCAAGGTGTCCTTTTCCGGCGAGTCCCTCATTGAAGGCGATTCGGCATTACTCTCGCAAGCGTTCACCAACCTCATCGCCAATGCCGCCGAGGCAATGGAGGGTGAGGGCGCGATCAATATACACGGCACCGGCATCGATACGGTTCCTCCTTGTATCCGCATTGATTTTACCGATACGGGTCCGGGAATCGAACATGGTCACGCCCAGAAAGTGTTTCAACCCTTTTTCACCACCAAGGCCACCGGTTCCGGACTGGGACTTGCAATAGTCCAGCGGATCATTGTGAATCACAATGGCGATATCACACTCCAACCGGACACGGACGGCAGAGGAGCGCATTTCAAAGTGATCCTGCCCCGTTATTTCTCGATGGAGCAGACTGCACGATGGACGGTATGAGTTCGGAAAGGGCGGTAGCGGGATTCTTCATGAAACCGCATGGCGCAGGAGTATTCGCGCGCGTGATAAAGTGCGGCCGACGCGGGAGGACATCGGGCAATGTATCAGCCGGCGGTGAAATCGCGCGCCTGTAGGGCCGGTGGGACCGTCCCGCCCCGGAAATTTGTCCCCGATTCTGTATAATGTGGCATCGGAGGTGCCATCACAATCCTATGTTTTGCTTAAACAAATAATCCATTAAGCTATCTTTCATATTTTTACTGGACATTCCCCATAAAGTTTTGTATATATCATGTCATCACGCCTTGGATGCGCCAAGGACAAGGCATGAAATTTTGTGGAGCAAGGGCGTTGAGTGACGTGCTCAATCCCCCTTTAACAAGAGTCCTGCAATGTTTTTAGAAAGGATAGGGGCATGGATGATTTTGAACTCGCATTAAAGGGACTATCGAAGTATTTGATGGAGATGTTTCAGGCTCTGGTGGAAAAGGGCAAGGCAGATGCCGGCCTGATCGTGGAGAAGGTGCCGGAAGCGGAACCGATGGAAGTAGATACGCCGGAGGAACCCAAGCCGCTGCATCGCCGGAGCAGCGATGAGCTTACCACGATCGACAAGAAGATACTCGGGGCATTGCAGGGTATCGATGAAGGCCTCACCTTGCGTGAGCTGGCCAAGAAAATTGATCTGACTTGGCAGACGATTGTCAGGCCAATGAATCTTCTCGTGGAGGAAAAATTCCTGGTGAAGCACCGCAAGCAGTACGGGCTTCCCGGTGTGTTAAAATCGATCGACAAGCGCTCCCCGAAGCGCCGGCGCGCCAACAAGTTCGGCGCTGCCCGCCCCAAGCCAGTGAAGATGTCCGATGATCAAAAGGATGATTTACGGGACAAGGTCCTCGAACTTATCGATAAATCCAAGAACGGGCTGACGCTGCCTGAAATGGGCAGTCTCATGGACCGTAATTGGCAGAGCCTGAAGGACATCGTGCGGGAACTGCTGATGAACGACAAGATCATCAAGATCCCCGAAACCAAGAAATACGTTATCAAGGCTTGATCGAAGCTTGTCCGAACAGGAATATCGCCGATCCCAGCGGGATCGGTGATGTTTTTTTCGCGGGGAGTTGCACACGGAGCGGGGATGATCATCAGCGGCTGCCGGAACCGTCGAGTTTGCGATTGACGTTTATCCACAGGTTGGTTAGTAGTATGCCTGTCGGTACGATTGCGGGGCAGCCGCAGCCGATTATTCATCATGTCAGTTGGCACGGGAAGCCGCTGTTCCCGTAACAGTTCACCCCACGGGGTATTTTTGAGGGAGGTATGATGAGCGACAGCAGGCACGTTTCGAAACGGATGAAGAGCCTCGGAACGGAAAACGCTTTCGTGGTCCTGGCGGAAGTGAACAAATTGATTGCCGAGGGCAAACCGATCATAAGCTTCTGTATCGGTCAGCCCGATTTCCCCACGCCGGAAAACATTTGCAACGCCGCACACGCGGCGATCGATGCCGAACGGCATGGGTACACGCCATCCCCGGGCATCATGCCATTGCGGGAAGCCATCGCCGCCGACCTCACTCAGTCGCGCGGCATCCCGGTCACTCCCGAATCGGTGGTGGTGGCCGCCGGGGCGAAACCCTTCATCGGCTACACCATATTCGCGGTCACCGATTACGGGACCGGGGATGAAGTGCTGTACCCCAATCCGGGATTCCCCATCTACGAGTCGCAGATCAAGGCCAGTGGCGCCGTGCCGGTGCAGTTACCCCTGTTGGAGAGCAAGGCCTTCAATTTTGACATGGAGACGCTGAAAGCCCGTATCTCGGACAAGACCCGACTGTTGATCTTGTGCTCGCCGCAAAATCCCACCGGTGGAGTGTTGAGCCGCGGCGAACTGGAAACCATCGCCGAGCTGTGTATCAAACACAATATCTGGGTGTTTTCCGATGAAGTCTATTCCCGCCTGGTGTATGATGGGGAG
>JAFGDC010000019.1 GCA_016932295.1 candidate division CSSED10-310 bacterium | reverse complement strand
TGGGGTCGTACCCGGAATCTTGTAATGATCGTCGTGGTGCGTTGGCTTTCAATCTTCCACGGTAACCAGACGAGGCGCTCTTTCCAATGGGGTCGTACCCGGAATCTTGCAATGTTCGTCGTGGAGCGTTGTTTTTCAAGGACTTACGAATGGATATTCGGGGTCGTACCTGGAATCCTCTACTTTTCGATGAGAAGCGTAGACACTTAAAAGGCCGGCAAGAAGATCCCCGCGCAAACCGAGGAGGTGTGGCGGCGGGTCCCGCCGCGCAAACCAGGGCGCGGCTGGCGCCACGCGCTCCCTTCGCAGGCGCCACGCGGGGTCGTACCTTCTCTGGGGTCGTACCCGGAATCTTGCAATGTTCGTCGTGGTGTGTTGGCTTCCAATCTTCCACGGCATCCAGGCGAAGCGCTCTTTCTAATGGGGTCGTACCCGGAATCTTGTAATGATCGTCGCGATGCGTTGGCTTTCAATCTTTCACAACAACCAGGCGAAGCGCTCTTTCCAATGGGGTCGTACCCGGAATCTTGTAATGATCGTCGCGATGCGTTGGCTTCCAATCTTCCACGGCATCCAGGCGAAGCGCTCTTTCCAATGGGGTCGTACCTGGAATCTTGTAATCTTCGCTGCAGAGCGTTGTTTTTCAAGGACATACGACTGGACATTCGGGGTCGTACAAGGAATCCTCTACTTTTCGATGAGAAGCGTTGACACTTAAAAGGCCGGCAAGAAAAGCCCCGCGCGAACCCACGACGTGTGGCGGCGGGTCCCGCCGCTCAAACCAGGGCGCGGCAGGCGCCACGCGCTCCCTTCGCAGGCGCCACGCGGGGTCGTACTTTCTCTGGGGCCGTACCCGGAATCGTGTAATCTTCGCTGCTGAGCGTTGTTTTTCAATGACATACGACTGGACATTCAGGGTCGTAAAAGGAATCCTCTGCTTTTCGATGAGAAGCGTTGACACTCAGAAGGCCGGCAAGAAGATCCACGCGCCAACCCACGAGGCGTGGCGGCGGAGCCCGCCGCTCAAACCAGGGCGCGGCTGGCGCCACGCGCTCCCTTCGCAGGCGCCACGCGCTCCCTTCGCAGGCGCCACGCGGGGTCGTACCTTCTCTGGGGTCGTACCTTCTCTGGGGTCGTACCCGGAATCTTGCAATGTTCGTCGTGATGCGTTGGCTTTCAATCTTCCACGGCAACCACGGAGCAAAGGGTGAACTGCTGGCGTTACTCGAACATGACAAGACGCGGTGAGCAGATCAGACAACCTCTCCTCACTACCTATCCAACTCAGGCTTATATCGAAACCAACGCGCAGTACTATCCACCGGTGTATTCACCGTGTTGTTTGTGCGCCTGTAGCGCAATACGATCACCGGCCGCCAGGCTCATACGGTTCGCTTCGATGGCGTACCGGCAGGATGGGTGTGCCGTCGCCGCATCGTAATTGATTACAGTAAAACACGAAATAATTTCATCCTGTAAGGAGGATGGTCTTGTGTAACGAGTTCACGGCCGTTACAGAGCGTGATGGTGAGTGGTGCATCGCCTATCGCCTGGAAGTGCCTGGCGCCGACGGACAGGGTAGAACAAGGGAAGCAAGCCTGAACAGCCTCACGGCGGCGCTTGAATTGATCCTCCTGGATCGGCGTCAGCAAGGACTCAAGGGGGTGCCGGCGGAGGCCGGGCAGGTTATCGTGAGCGTTGGAGTGCCCGGACAGGGTATGGCTCGATGACTGCCGATGAAGGATGAAGAGAAACGCACTTCCCGAACATCTGAGATACCATGGCTGCTAATTAAAACGAGAGGGATCTCGTCACTCCCTGCGGCAGAATCCCCGAACGGGTTGTGCTGAAAACTGTCCCAAGGCATTCTGAAATCCCGAGCGGGCTCGTGAAAATCTGCCACGGTCTCTCGATTCCGGCGGTCGGACAAGGGCTTGTCTTGGGAATAGTACCACATGACGAGGGCGGCTCAGGCCGAATCCCTGGTTTCGCGAGTCGTCCGATTCGCGCTATCGATGATCTTGAGTGACGGCCCGAATCGACCGACGTTTTTCCTGGATCATGGCTCGCCAAATCCGCATCGGTGCATCTTCACTCATCGCCTGACCATGTGCCGCCCGGTATGCCTGTCCTGTCCCCAGCAATGACCGACCAGCAGGCCAGCGTCACTCACTCACTTGCGGTACGTCTCCTCATCACCGTTCTCAGCACCAGTCCGAACAGCAGGATGAGCATGCCGAGTCCACCCGCTCCCAGGGCGGGAATCACCGGGGGAACCGGCGTCCTGGTGGGGGTCGGCGTGAGCGCCGGCGTCGGTGTCGGTACCCCCGGCTGATAGGCGGTATCGACGCTCAGCCAGGCTGCATCCAGCAGCGCACCGTGATGGTCCGGCCAGCTCTCCTGGCTCGTGCCGCCATCTTCCCAGTAGATGTACCTCAAGCCGCTGCCGTATCCGGTGAAGACGTGGGAGATCCTCGTCCAGGAATCGATGGCCGGCCGCTCGGTCGAGCTGAATGTGGCCAGCGGCTGGTGGGCATCGTCACGCAACTCGACATAGAGGTAATAGTAATCGTTACACAGCGGTTCCGCACCCCGGAACCACTCGTACGCATGTACCGTCGGGGCGGCGTCGAGCTGTCCGGGAATGAAGCCGAAGGCAAGCAGATCCACTTCCTGGGATCGGGTGTTCCATTCTTCCGAAGTCACGAACGCGAGCCCACCCTCGTACACCTCCAGACTCTCCACATCCCATCCGGCGCCACCGCCCTGGATGATGGTCCACCCGGATAAGTCACCGGTCTCAGCGCCCGGGTTCTCCAATACATTGGCGGTCATCGGCGTCGGCGTGCCGGTGGCGGTGCGCGTCGCCGTAGCCGAAGGGGTGCTGGTGATGGTCGGAGTGGCGGATGGTCCCGGCGTCATGGTGACGGTGGGTGTTGCCGTCGGCGGCGGTTGGTAGGCGGTGTAGACTCCCACATACGCATCGTCGAGAATTGCGCCCACCGTTGTGTTATTCCAGTATTCGCTGTCCCTGCCGCCGTCCTCGAAATAGATGTAACGGAGTCCCGGACCATATCCTGAGAAACTGCAGGAGTGTTCCTCCCACTGGCCGAACACCGGCTGGATGTCGCTGTAATACTGGGCGATCACGGCATGGGTCCCATCGCGCAACTCCACTCTCATCCTGTAGTAGTCGGGCTGGGGGGCGTCCAGGTTATTGTGGAACCACTCCGATGCCACCACCAGCGGCGCCGCATCCAGTTCCGCCGGCAGGAAGCCCAACGCCGCCAGATCGATCTCCTGGCAGCGCCGCAGCCAATGGCCGGAAGTGGTCAGCGCCCAGGCGCCGTTGTGGGTCAGGTCACTGGTCACGGCACAGCCGGGATCGCAGTTGTGCAGAATGGTCCAACCAGTTAGATCGCCTGTCTCCATGCCGGGATTGACCAGCAGGTTGCTTGTTCCCGGGGTTGGGGTAGCCGTGGCGGATTGGATGCTGGTGGCCGTCGGAGTGGGCGTGATGGTGAACGTGGGGGTGATGGTCGGAGTGCAATCGGGTTGGGTCGGTGCAGCGACCGCCAGAAACGCATCATCGAAGTACGGTGACGAGATGTAGAATAAATTTTCCCCGTATCCCCTATCTTCCCATACAATGTAGCGGAGTCCGCTGCCATAGTCCGTGAATACATGCTGCCGTTGTTCCCAAAAAGAACCTGGCGCGAACTGTCCGGTATCGAAGGTGGCGATGACCTGGTGGAATGCATCCAGGAGATCCACCCTCAATGCCGCCAGCCCGCTATTTACCGGGTTGTCCCTAAACCATTCCGAAACTATGACCGGCGGCGCTGCATCAAGTTCAGCAGCAGCGAATCCAAGGGCAAGGAGATTGATCTCCTGTGTTCGGCCGGACCAACCCAGGTTGACAGTAAAATAATACTCACCAGAATGAGGCAATGCATCTTCCACACCCCATGAACCCCAATCAGTCCATCCACTCAGATCACCGCTCTCGGCGCCGGGATTGGCCAGAAGATTTATGCCGACATAGGTAGGGGTTGCCGTAATGGTGGGGGTTAAGGTGATGGTCGGTGTCATGGTGATGGCCGTTGTCCTGGTGCTGGTCGGTGTCATGGTTGCTGAAGGTGTTGCTGTTGCCGTGGGAAGCGGCGTCACGGCGATGATGTACAACCAGGCGTCATCCAGCAGCGTACCCGCCTGGCCGGTGAAGAATTCCGCATCCCGGCCGGCATCCTCCCAATAGAGATAGCGGAGACCCGGACCATAGGCCGTAAAGGAGGTCGAGCAGGCATGCCATTCGGGCGCGGCGGTCAGGAGGCCGCTGTCGAAGGTAGCGAAGGCTTCGTGATCCTGGTTGCGCAGTTCCACCCGCAGCCGGAACAGGTCGGCATATTCCGGGAGGCATCCCCTGAACCATTCCGATGCCTCTACCGGCGGCGCCGTATCGAGTATCTCCGGGCTGTACCCCATGGCCAGCAGGTCGATCTCCTGACTGCGCACACACCAGGCGGACGAGGTGATGAACGATCGCAGGTTATAGTGCGCATCGGCGGTGGTCACCGCCCAGCCGTCGCCACCGTCGGACTGGATATCCCATCCGGTGAGCGCACCGGCTTCAGCACCGGGATTGACCAGCAGATTCAACGCTCCCCAAGTCGGTATAAGCGTTGGTGTCGACGTTCCATAGGGAGTGGCGGTGACAGTCGGGGTCGGGGTCGGGGTAGGCTGCGTGGCGGTGAGCACCACCAGCCATGCTTCATCGATGATAGTGCCGAAATGGCCCGCCGAATACTCGCTGGCGGTGCCACCATCCTCGAAATAAATATACCGCAACCCCGGTCCATATCCGGATAACAGGTGTGAGATCCATGCCCATTCACTTGATGCCGTCAGGTTTCCGGAATCAAACTCGGCGATGACCTGGTGCTGGGCGTCGCGTAGTTCAACCTTGAGATAATAGAGATCATCAAATTCCGGACCGCGGCCGACAAACCATTCCGACACCGAAATGTCCGGCGCCGCGTCCAACTCGGCGGGAAGGTATCCGCGCGCCAGCAGATCGATTTCCTGCATACGCCTGCACCATCCGTGGGAAACCGATGCGGCGAAGGTTCCTTCATGAACGTTTGCGTTGGTTACCGCCCATCCGTCGCCACCGTTGGCCGTGATTACCCAGCCGGTCAGATCTCCCAGTTCCATGCTCGGATTGGACAGCAGGTTGTAGTAACCGGGTCCCACCAGCGGCGTCGGAGTGATCGTCATGGTCGGCGTCGCGCTGGCGGTGGGGGTCCGGGTGACGCCGGGTTGGGTTGGGGCATCGACGGTCAGCCAGGCATCATCCATCATGGCGCCGTAATAGCCGCCCCAATATTCGGCGTCGTCACCGCCATCTTCGAAGTAAAGATATCTGAGACCGCTTCCGTAGCCGGAAAACGTATGCTGGTGCCGCACCCATGAATCGGTCGCCGACAGTGTTCCCGTCTCGAAGCTGGCGATCGTGTTGAGCACCGCGTCCCGCAATTCCACCTTGAGATAGTAGCTGTCGTTGTAACTGGGGCCACGACCCTTGAAATACTCCGCCACCCACACATCCGGAGCTGCATCCAATTCAGCGGGTATGAAGCCGGCTGCCACCAAATCGATGAGTTGCGCCCGTTTGCACCAGGCGGACGAGGTGATGAACGCATAATCGCCGGCGTAGATCTCCGTATCGGTGACGCTCCAGCCGTCTCCGCCGGCGGCGAGGATGGTCCAACCGGTCATGTCACCGGTTTCGGCGCTGGGGTTCTCGAGCAGATTGAGTTCGTACGGCACCTCGGTGGGGCTCGGGCTGGGGGTTGGGGTTGGCGTGCGGGTGGGCGTGCTGGTGGGTGTCGGACTGTGGTAGGGAGTGGGTGTCCTATAGGGAGCCAGGGCCACGAAACCGTCATCCACCGCCGCGCCCTGACTGCCGGCTGTAACCTCCACGGCCTGCCCGAAATCCTCGAAGTAGATGTAGCGTAATCCTGAACCATAGCCGGTGAAGTCATGCACCACCTGCTGCCAGGTGCCGGAGGTGGTGAGTTCACCCGTGTTGAAAATCGCCAGGGGCGCATGGCTTGCATCCCGCAATTCAGCGGTCAGCCGGTACCGGTCGGCGGTATTCACGCTGGTACCAATGTACCATTCCGACACCTCCACAAGCGGCGCGGTATCGAGATAGGCCTCGCTGAAGCCGGCGGCCAGCAGGTCGATCTCCTGATACCGTTCGCATTCATTATAGGAAGTAAGGAAGGCCCATGAGCCGCTGTGAACAGTGGAACCGGTCACCACCCAGCCATGGCTTGGCGGACTGGCGTTCCACCCGGACAGATCCATGGTCTCGGCGCCGGGATTGACCAGCAGGTTGCCGCTGAACGGCGTCGGCGTCGCGGTGGGAGTCGGAGGCAAGTCCGGACTCAACGCCAGCCAGCAGTCATCGACCCGCACGCCGTCCAGAGTGTAAGAGGAATAGTTGTTGCCCTCGAATTCCTCCCAGTAGATATAACGAATGCCACTGGCGTAGTAATCTATCACACCGGCTTCCCTGGTCCACTCGTCCGTTGCTGTCCTGGAGCCGGAATCGTAGACGGCAAGGGTCTGTCGCTGCCCGTCCAGCAATTCCACTCTCAAGGAATAGATATCCCCGAAATCGGGGCCGGTGCCGCAATACCACGAGGCGAACGACACGGCGGGGGAACCGTCCAGGTACGCGGGATCATACCCCAGGGCGACCAGGTCGATTTCCTGTGCGCGCCGGCATATGTAGGAACTGATGAACGACCAGGCACCTGA
>JAFGDC010000162.1 GCA_016932295.1 candidate division CSSED10-310 bacterium | reverse complement strand
AGGAGGTAACCGCCAAGTGAGTGAACAAATCCAGCCGGGTGCCGGCACACAGTTGGGAGACTTCCCGGAAGTCCACAAAACTCCCAGCGCGGCCATCGTCCACTCCCCGCAGGCTTGCGCCGAAGCCGCGATACATTCTCAGATGCAAACGCCGCGCACCATTACCCCGTTCATCATCAAGGTTCAGATACCCCAGTTCCTCGAACGGAATCCGCCGGCGCGCCAACCGGACCTCCACGAGAGCGGTGATAAAATCCTCCCAGGCCAGCCCTGCCGGTACCAGCCCCTGCACCGGGGTTCCCCATATCACCCCAGCATCGCCGGAATCGCGATCGTGCGGACACAGAAGGACACCCCCTCTATCATCCACTACCAGCATGACCAACCCGGCCAGGCGACCGCCGGCAGCCGCCGCAGATCGTCCGGGACGTATACCACCCAACGGCCGGCCGGTATCATCGACCAGCAACAACCGAGCGCCATTACCCCTCATTTCCGTGAAACGCGTTCGTACGAACGAGGCGGCCGGCACGGCCAGGAGCGCCACATAGAAGAGGGGGCCGCTGATAAAAGCCCACCATTTCCTGTCCATGGCCGCGGCTGAATACACGATCAGGACGATATGGACCAGGATCAGCATGAACATCATTCGCATCATGCGCCGCATGGAACCAAGCTGTTCTTCGCTGAACGACACGCCCTTGAGATAGCGGCCGCCCATGTCGATCAGGAGAGTATGGGAGGTGAACGCGGTCAAACCGATCAACACCAGCAGCACAGCCTCGATGAGAGCAGGCTTGAGCTTGAACAGCAACGGATCGTTCAGACCAAGGGAAAGACCTCCCATAAGCATGAGCAGCAGCGTATCCAGGAGAACCAAGCCATCCAGGCGACGCTCCCGGATCCAGACCATCCCGAAAGCGCCCATTCCGAAAAGAAGGGCAAAGGCGAGACCAGCCTTGATCCCGGTCTGCTCGCCGTATACCTTGGTTACACCTCCTTCGATGAGGATATACACGAGGATGGGCATGAATCCCACGGCAAGCGTACGGATCAGCCTTCGGCGTGAAAATGGCTCGCTGGCTGCCGGTACCGGACGTTTTCCTGCCCCCTCCGCGCCGGTCCCCGCACCCTCAGACATAGTACCCGCCCACGGCTTCCATGAAGCTCAAGGTATCGTTTATCAGTTGCTCCTCATCGCCCAGGAAGCGATGATCCGAATCCGGATAACGCAACAGCCGCGTGGATTCGGGAGCAGCGGCGAAAAGGCGGTCAGCGTTCTCCGGCGCAACCGTCAGATCCCTGCCGCCGTGAATAAGGAGCTTGGGAACCAAGCCGGAACCTGTTATATCACGATCCGGGACATGCTGCTCGAGATCGGCCAGAAAACCAGGCGTGAACAGGTATTCAGCGCCGTGATCGATGACCATTGCCGGCTTGCCGTTTTTCAGCCGGGCATGAAGAGTGGGACTCAGACACTGCATATTCCAGGCCATATTCGCCGGCGCCGCCCAGGTGACAAGCCCTCGAAGCAGACGGGCATGCCGGGCGGCAAAACAGATGGCTACGGCACCCCCCATGCTGCTCCCGACGACGAACAACGGCTTTGACCTTCCTATCGATTCCGCGGTCATGAACCCGACAACATCCTCCAGGTCCTGGATCCTGCGCCCCAGGGTCGAATGGATGAACGTGCCATCGCTCCTGCCCCTGCCGGTAAAATCGAAACGCATCACCCCGAACCCTCGCCGCACTCCCTCCATGGCAAGGAGATGATATTTGCCATCGTTGTTCCCCTGGTGGCTGAACATGCCATGGCAGGCGACCACAACACCGCGCGGCGCCGGATCACCGCTATATCTGTAATAGATGTCAAAACCGATCCGATTGGTTAAAAATCCTTCCAATCCGGCCATCCAATCCTCCTGGAGATCAAACCTGCGGCTCCTCAGTTCCCTCCGGGAAGCGTGTGAATCGTTTCACCCAACTCATCCAGACTCAAGAAATAGCCACGTTTATGGGCGATATCCCATTTCCCCTGACGGCTCGTGACCGCCACTTCGTGCCAGGAACCATCGAACTGCAGGCGGGGAGCCCTGTAGATTGCCAGATACGATGGCGCGAGATCCACGACCATGTGCTGAATCGCCCGGCGCAGGTTGGGCGCCGACAAGTGCAGGTAATAACCTCCCGTACCGTGCGCGACTTTCTCCAGCAGGGCTTCGTTACAAGGGTATCCCTGCGCCACCGAGTACACACGGATGCCCGCGGCCGCTGCCCTCTGGCTCAACAACCCAATATCCTTGACTACCTGGTTCCCGGCACACAGTTCAGGCTCATGCATACCATCGGAAAAAAGCATTACGGCCCGGCGGCCCGGCTTGTCCCCCAAATGCCGGATCGCCGCCTCGATCCCAACCACCACATCCGTCCGGCCCAGGGCTTCAATACCCCTGACAGCCTGTTCCACCATATGACGATCGGCGGTGAACGGGACCACCACCCGCGCATCCTGACGAAATTCCAGGACCGCTATCCGGGCATATGCCGGAAGCATCGTCACCAGTTCCACCGCGGCTTTTTGCAAAGCCCAGAGAAAATCCTTCGTGCTCAGGCTGCCGTCCATCACCAGTACAACCCAGAGATCCTCGAAATCAACCTGGCGGAGTGACTCCAACTGGACCGGCTGGCCATTTTCCTTCACCTCCACATCCTCCCGCGTTATATTCAACACCATCCCACCTGTGTCATCCCACACCACCAGCGGGATTTCCACTATGTACACCAACGAAAGGAACTGCAGATCGTTATCGGTATGATCACACTCGTCCGCGACACCGGCCCAGACCCGGCAGGCTCCGAGCATTGCCACCAAGACCACGGACACGATACGACTCATCCGGGTGTTCCCTTCCACCTCGATCATTCCGGACCGGCCACCACCGTTGCATAGCCCGTAAGATCGGATATCAAAGCGGCCAATTCCCGCACATCGGCAGGTTCGAGACGACTGACGGCAGCCGTCACCTCATCGTCCGCCCCGGCGCCCCGACCCATCAACTCGGCCAGCGCCAGGAAATGCGCCTGGTTGATCCGCCTCTGGCGATATCGCAAGCGGCGGCCTAACACGGTATTGCTGGCTCGCTCCAGGTCCTTCCGCTGTATACCCCGGCGGGAAAAATCGGCGACCACGGCAGAGATCATCGCCATGACCTGCGGGCGATTTTCTGACCTGGTGGTGACCGAAATATGCAGAAGTGGACCGCCGCTGGTGAATTCCATCCCCGCTCCCAGAGAGTAAGCCAAACCGTGACGTTCCCTGATCTCCGCCACCAGTTGATTGGTAAGAAGCTGGGCGAGTACCAGGGCGGACGCCTCATCCCTCAGTGAATGCAGCGGAAGGGGACGGGTCAACCGGATAGTGGCCTGGGTGCCTGCCAGGATCTCGAATACCGGCTCGGCGGTTGCCACCTGCGCTGATGGAACGGAAGTCGGCATGCCGGCGCTGCCGCGCCAGTCGTCCAATCGCGACCGCACGGCTTCCTCAACAACTGCGGGAGCACATGCGCCCACCACCGCGATTACCGTGTTCCCTGGTTGAAACACGCGCGCATGGTATTGAATCGCCTGGGTCAAGGTCATCGCCCGCAGCGATTCCCCGGTACCGCGGATGGCATGAGCGAAAGCCGAGCCCGGAAACAAGCACTGCTGCATGACCTGTTCCGCTCTGACCGATGCCTTGTCCGCGATCATACGGAGAACCGCCAGCGCCTCCTCCCTGACCTGGTCGAATGCGTCTTGGGAAAACCGTGTCGCTCGCAGCATGTCCGCTACCAGGTCCAGTCCGAGAGCAGTCTCCACTCCTGGCATCTCCAGGCGGATGGTGAGGTAATCCCGGCTGAAATAGTAGTCGTCGAACGGCAGGTAGGGGTCGTCCGTCACCTGCAACCGCATGCCGTGAGCAGCGAGTATTTCATCGAAACTACCTCCCCGACGCGGCGTCGTTTTCTCCAGGAGCCTTGCCACCACATCACCGAGACCCGCTTCGCCGGGGCCTTCACCCATGCTCCGGCCGCCAATCAGGACAGTGACCGCGGTCAAGTCCCGGTAGAGATTCTCACGAGTAATCAACCGCAGACCATTGGCCAGGGTCAGCCCGCCAGTCTTGATTTCACGCTGTGGAGATTGTTCGACTACGGCTTCCTCGGGCAACAGGTCAAGCCGCATCATGCGCGCCGGATCGAGGTACCGAGCTGATACGGAGGCGAGAGACCCAATGGTGATCCTGTCGAGCACATCGGGAAGTCGATCCCTGGTCCGAACATCGCCTGCCACGGCTGCGGCCGCATAATCCCAGGCGCGATGATCGAACCTCTCACCATCGAAGAGGGGATCGACCCGCATTCTGGTGAGCGCCGCCGCCACGTCATCTTCATTGAAGCCACCGGTGCGCACTTCGTTCAACTGTTCCACTATCCTTGCCGCCGCCGCATCGTGCAGGGGTCCAGTGAGAGTCGCCGCGATTTCCAGGTAGGCGGCGTGCCGGTAGCGAACCACCCACGCATCGAGATCGGAAATATCGGGATCAGCCGCGGCCAGGCGGTGCAGGACCCCTCCATTACCACCCAACACCTCGACCACCACATCCATGAGCGGCACCCCGGGATCGCCGGTCTCCGGCACCGGAAAGAAGAGCTTCAATCGGGGGGACTCCAGCGGCACCCTGCGCACCATCACGCTCCCTTCCGGCCATGCCCCGATCATCGGCAACGCACGCTGGGGTGTTGCACCAGGCGGTTCAGCGCCATGGTGACGGGCGAGAATCTCCAGCGCCGCGTCATTTTCGAAATCTCCAACCAGGACAGTGAAGGCATTAGCCGGTTGGTAGAACTCACGGTAGAATTTTTCCAGGTCGGCGCGAGGAATGGCACGCACTACGGCCGGCTCACCGGTCACCGGATGGGCATAGGCGGTACCGCGGAACAGGAGTCTATCGCTTAGATCAGCGTAACCGTTTCCGGGACGATCGCGATCACGGGCGAGTTCCTCGAGCACCACCTTACGTTCCTTGTCCAGTTGCTCTTCGGTGATGACGGAATGAAACAGCATGTCGTTCTGGATCTCCGCCGCGGTCTCGAGAGAGGCGGCGGGGACAACGATCATGAAAAGCGTGTATTCCTTGCGGGTGAAGGCATTGAAGTAGCCGCCCAACCCGTCGACTGCATCCTGGAGTTGCTGTTGCGATCGGTTTTCGGTCCCATCGAACAGCAGGTGTTCCAGGAGGTGCGTGAGCCCGACCTGGTCGGGAGATTCGTACGCGGAACCACAGTGCACCACGGTAATCAGTGCAACCAGTGGCGCGGTATGATCCTGTGCCAGGTGGCAGGGCATGCCGTTGGCGAGATAATGGGTCCGCACCGCGCCCTGAGTCACGGCACACGCCAGTGACAACAATGCCATGAACAGACGAAGACAGCCTTTCCGAGCCATCGGTTCACTCCCCCACGCAGCATCCGTGCGCTCTCAAAAAAAAACGGGAGCAGGATGCTCCCGTGCAATCACCTTGTATATCGATTAAGGATGGATGGTGAGATACGGCCATATATCGCTTTGGTTGCCAGACATGTCGGTGGCCACCAGTTCGAGGAGATACCTGTCAGGAGGAAGGGTGTTTGGAGGAATAGTGACGGAGAGACCGAATACCGAGTCTCCGGCGCCGAAATCACCGCTGTTGCCGTCATCCATCAAGTAGACTCCGGTGGGAGCCGACATGTAGTGAACCTCAACGGATGCGATGTCCGAATACCCATCCATATCCATGACATAGGCGATCAGGGTGAAGGTTCCTCCCGCAGCGTACGTCACGTCCGTGTCGTAATAGCCGGCCAGCATGATGTACGGCGCACCTGGATTCCTGGCATGGTCGTTGGCGAAGCCGGCAACCGCCTTGATCCGCTCCACCACCCAGTCGTTCTCGTGCTTGTCGTATCGCATGCTGGGAGGCAGGGACAGATTGTCGCTGACGTATCCGCTGGTTCCCAAGCTCTGCATCATTTCCTCGGGCAGGGTGATGTCCTTGAGGTCGAACGCCCATGCTGCGCCGGCGTTGAACATGACCAGAAGTGCCCCTGCCACTGCCGTTACGGCACTCATTTTCCCTCTCATCTGAACCTCCTCCACCGGCTCCACCTTGATTGACAAATCGTACTACTGGCTGTATCCGCGAAGACTCTTGCCAGACACGCCCATTATAAGTTGCCACAAGAAGCTTGTCAAAAGCATCCGCACCGCTGATTACTCGATAATTTCCAACTCGAACCTGCGTCCCATCTTCATTCCGGATGCGTTGAGAATCGTCCGCATCGCTTTGGCAGTTCTGCCCTGTTTGCCTATCACCTTCCCCATGTCACTCTGCGCCACGCGCAATTCGATCACCGTTGTCTGCTCTCCGGAAACCTCGTTGACATGGACATCATCCGGGTTATCCACAATCGCTTTCACCATTTCCTCGACCAGATCTCTCAACACGTGCCCACCACCTCCTCTTGTAGTCTTTTATTCAACTCCACCATATGTATAGTTTTTAACAGATGGCATAAGGACCGTCAAGGCAACCACCCAGGCACTCTTCCTTGAAACAGTAGTGAAAAACTGTCCCTCAATGCCCGGCGCTTAGAGCGGTATTACTCGTCCGGCGTTACGCTCCGTAGCCTGTGCCGCTCGAGAAGCGTCTCCACCATGGCGATTCTGGCGCGGACACCGGTATCCTCTCTGGTCAGGGAGAGCACCGTTCGCCAGATCTCCAGGGCCAATTCGTAATGCTCCAGGCGAAGGTGGAATTCGGCCAGGTCTTCCAGTTCGATGACACGCTTTTCTTCACGCAGCGCTTCCATGGACTTGTCCAACAGCCTGCGGGCATCGGGGTGCTGGCGGTCCAGGATGAGGATTCGACCGGCAAGCGCCGCCGCTTCCCGGTGGTCCCCCTGACCCTGCTTCTGCTCCGCCAGCCTGAGCAATGTCGCAGCCAGTCGATCCCGTTCATCCGCATCTGCGTCGCGATGCAGATCCGACAATCGCTCAAGCGCTTCCTCATGGTCCTGGTTCTCATCGAGCACTGCTTCCCACTTCCGGCGGATCTCCTCGGCGGT
>JAFGDC010000161.1 GCA_016932295.1 candidate division CSSED10-310 bacterium | reverse complement strand
TCAAGGTCGATTGGGAGCCGATCCCGGTCCCGGTGTTCAGCATGGAGCGCTGGGTGCTGTTCAATTCGGAGAGGGGTGAGCGCGACATGATGCGGGACCGGGCGTATCCCTCCAGACCGGAAAGCGCGAATCCACCCCGGGAAGTGAATGTAACGCTGGCGTCGAGGCTGCTGGCCAGTTCGAAGTCGCCACTGCCAGAGAAGTCGACGAACAGGACATCGAAGGCTGCACCCAGGCTCACATCCGGCAATCCATTGTATGTCCAGACTTCGGAAGGCATGTCGGCCGGTCCCGCGCCGGCTGGGGCGCGATTGACAGCATAGGGGGGGCCGAAGACGATGTAGACCCTGCCGCGATCGGTGTTCCATCCATCACCGCCGGCACTGAACATCCGATCGGCTGTGGTGAAACGGCGCAGATGTTCACTGCGATATTCGTTTTCCGGTGTGTCGGGCGTTGGGTCCCGCCTCTTCCAGAACAGTTCGATGAAGTCGAGTTTCTCGGTTGTTTCCAGCAGGCTGTGATAGGTGTCCCGCTCCTCTGGAGTGATGATGTGCCGGACATATTCATTCACCCAGTCGTCCAGGATCGTGGCCAGATTTTCCTGCAGGGTGACGGCGGATGCCTGGTCGCCGCCCCTCGCCGATGCCCGGAGCAGGCATGGTATCCCCAGGCATACTAGTAACAACGACCCAATGATGCGCCGGTTCATTCCCTTACCTCCCTCGCGCGACGTTACCACAGGCGGCGAGCCGATCACAATGAGTGGGGAATGGAGGTGCCAGGTGTGTATGGAGAATCGATGAGAGCTGATAAAGACGTTGACAAGGTAGAATGAGTCAAAGAGAATGACCACCGTGAGGAACATGCCGTTCGTGGCTTCAAATAAGACTTTCCCGGTCATGGAGGATTCGATGAAGGCCGTTCTGTTAAACATCTCCATCGTATTCACTCTTTTGTGTGTCATCTGTATCACGCCGGCCGGCATCGTCACTGCCGCCACCGGCAGAACCACAGGAGACATACGCGGTCAGATCAAGGATGAAACCGGACAGCCCCTGCCGGGTGCAACCGTTACGCTGGTTCAGATAGAAACCAATGAGACCAAAACGGTCTTTACCGATGATGATGGCTCCTACTATGTACGGTTCCTGAGCCTCGGTCCCTACGAGATCACGGCGGAATTGTACGGATTGGGCAAGACCGTGCGCAAGGGGATCACCCTGACCATCGGCAGTGTCTTGACGGTGGATATCGTCCTGAGGACCGTCGCCATCGAGGAGACCATCACGGTGGTCGCCGAGGCGCCCATCATCGAGACCGTGAAGACCGAGGCGGCGGTCACTATCGATGCGAAGATGATGGAGCATATGCCCAGCAACCAGCGTTCCTGGTTGAATCATATCAGGAGCGTGCCGGGCGCGACCGCCATCGACGATGACTACCGGGTGCAGGTGGGCGGTCAGCGCTCCATCACCAATTCCATCATGATGGACGGCGCTGACACCAACAGTAACTTCTTCGGTGAGCAGCGCGGCGGCACGAGACCCGCGTTCACATTCAGCCAGGAAGCGGTGAAGGAATTCCAGGTCATCAATGCGGGTTACTCGGCTGAATTCGGCCGGGCCGCCGGCGCCATCGTCAATGCCGTGACCAAGTCGGGCACCAACGATGTGCAAGGCAGCCTCTTTTACCTTTTCCGCGATGAAACGCTGGTCTCCAAGGATGCCTATGACCGCGAACTGGACGATTTTTCCCAGCAGCAATTCGGGTTCAACGTCGGTGGTCCCCTCAAGAAGAACAAGGCGTTCTTCTTCGTCAACTTCGATTCCCAGGATCTGAATCGCCCTGTCTATGTGAACATGAAACGCGACGAGTTTCTCGGCGATTACTTCAACGAACGGTACACGCAGACCGAGGATGAATATTCGTTGTTGATGAAGGCGGACATCTTCCTGAGCAGCAACCATCGCCTTTCGCTGCGGCATAATTTTCTCAACTTCAATTCAGAGAACGGCACCACCACCTCGTCCACGAGCGCCCAGGAGTCCAATGGTCTTGAAAAAAACCAGTCGAATTCTTTCGTCGCATCCTTGACTTCCACCCTCACGCCGCAGAGCTTCAATGAGCTGCGGCTGCAGTATTCGGTCGAGAAGAGGCCGCGGTACGCGAACACCACCGATCATCCCGAGATCACCATTTCCGGCATCGGAGGATTCGGACAGAACAATTACCTGCCGAACGGCCTTGATGAGTACCTGTTCCAGTTGATCGATAACTTCAACTACACCACCCAGGATCATGACCTCAAGATCGGCACCGATCTCGAGTTTTACGATATGGAGGATTGGTTCCTGCGGTACGCTGGCGGGCAATACATTTTCGATTCTTATGGCGACTACGTCGATGGGACCTACTCCACCTATACCCAGGCCTTCGACATGTCGGGCAATAACGGCCGCGTCGAATATTACACCGGTGATTACGCATTCTACCTTCAGGATACCTGGAGGGTTCGTGACAACCTTACCATCAACGCTGGTGTGCGATATGATTTTCAGGATCACCCGGAACCGGACAGTTACGACAGCATCGTGCCCGAGGAGTGGCAGGGGATTCTGCCGGAGCATTCCAGGTCGAGTGATATCCCGGAGGACGGCGATAACTTCGGACCCCGCCTCGGCATCGCCTGGGATCCCATGAACAACAACAAGACGGTGATCAAGTTCGGCGCCGGCGTCTACTACCCCCGCACACCCTCGCTGCTGGTGGCCAACGCGTTGCTGAACAACGGCTACCGTGTGGTCAGGTTGAGCGTGGGTCCTTACAATGACAGTGCACCCACAGTCGATCCGGGTTACTACGGCACCGATTGGAAGAGGGCGTTCCCAACGTGGGATTCGCTGCCCTATGGATCAGAGGCTGTGACCCCCGATATTTACGTCTTCTCTCCTGATTTCGAGAATCCCCAGACCCTGCAATACAGTCTTTCCGTCGACCAGGAAGTGCTCAAGGACTACGCCGTCGGCGTGCAATACATATACGCGCATACCACCAAGTTGGAACGTCTGCATGATATCAACCTGAAGCCTCCGGAAACCGTTGATGAAAACGGTCGTGAAAAGTGGAATTATCGTGATCGCTACTATGACTCGAGGTTTAACAAAATCATCCAGTTCGAAAGCACCGCGGAGTCGATCTACAACGGCCTCACGTTCAAATTCGAAAAGCGCTGGACCAGGGGCAGGAAGATCAATTACCAGGTCATGGGTTCTTACACCTATGCCAGCAGTTACGACGACGATTCGAATGAACGCAGCGTGGGCACAACCTACGGTTTCGCCGACAACCAGTATCATTACGAACGGGAGTGGGGTCCGTCTGATTTCGACGTGAAACACCGGGCGGTGTTCAACGGGACCGTGGAGTTCCCATACGGCATCAGCGCCGGAGCGTTCATGGTCTATCAGACCGGCAAACCCTGGACCGCTACCACCGGTTCCGACAGCAACAGCGACGGCTACCGCAGCGATCGGCCCTACGTGGACGGCGAGCCACTGGGGAGAAACTCCTTCCGTCACCCGGACTACAAGACCGTCGACCTGCATTTGTCCTGGGCACCCACTTCCTTTTTCTTCCAGAAACATAACTTTGAATTTATGTGCGATGTCTTCAATGTGGTCAACTGGGATAACCTCAAGGTGGGTTACAGCAACCAGGTCTATGATCCGACTGCGCCCGACAAGGATTTCGGCAAGCCCAACGTGGCCGGCACTCCGCGTACCGTCCAGTTGGGTCTGAGATACCGATTCAAGTAACGCGCCGGGCGGCGTGATGTCAGCCAGAATACCGGCCGCGCTCCGAACCCGATGGAGCGTGGCCGTTATTGTCTCGTCACTTGCTGTCCTCAGTCATCTTCCCGCCCTGGAGAACAGATTCTCTCGCGACGATATTCCAATAGTCACGGAGAACGATCTGGTTACCGGGACAACGACGCTCTCGGATGTCTTCGCCGCATTCCATCACCCATACTGGCCGGAGATTCAGCTTGGCTTGTACCGGCCACTGACCATCGCCACCCATGGCGTGATCTGTCTCGCATTCGGCCTGGAGCCGTTTTGGTATCATCTCGCCAGTCTGCTCGGTCACGCCGCGGCAGCATGCCTGTTCACCTTATGGGTCATCCATCTGTCCGGAGATCGATTCGCCGGGCTGGTTGGCGGTGCCTTGTGGGCGGTTCATCCGGTTCATGGGGAAGTGGTCGATACCGTGGTGGGCAGAGCGGACAGTATGGCCACCGCCTGCGCGCTGGCCGCTTTGCTGTTGCTCAGACCGGCGATCCGGTTCGGACGGCTCGCCGCAGGGGCGTTGCTGCTGCTGGCAGCCATGTTATGCAAAGAAAGCGCCGTGGTGGTGATCGCCTGGCTTGCCCTGGATTTCCTGGTTCAACATCGCGCGGGGAAAATGAATCCGGCTCGCGCTGCGGTGGCGCTCGCTGTCGCCGCGACGGCGCCAATCGTCTATTTCATGATGAAAAAGTGCCAGCTTGGCTATATGGGATTGGCTCACCACAGCACCATTCTGCCGTTGGACAATCCGCTCGTACTGGCGCCCTTACCCCACCGGCTGCTGGGTGTCGCCAATGTCTGGGGTACCGCCCTCATCCGGATCGTATGGCCCTTCACGCAGTGCGCCGACTACTCGCATCCACAACTGCCCGCCGCCCGTTTGACACTGGCGGGATGGGTGGGTTTCGCCATCCCAGCGGCGATAACGGTATATATGATCCGCCGCCATCGCGTGCACCTCTCATGTCCCATGGGA
Source organism: candidate division CSSED10-310 bacterium (assembly GCA_016932295.1). The sequence goes on along the minus strand of JAFGDC010000161.1, from coordinate 679 downwards.
GTGTTGCTGTTCGCTTCCGCTTTTCTCCCCGTGAGCAATCTCGTGTTTCCTATCGGCACCATCTTCGCTGATCGCTTACTATATCTGCCTTCCATGGGTATCATCCTGGCTTTGGGGTGGCGCCTTGCCGCCTTGCATGGCCGTATCCGTCTCAAAGCGGTCCTGTTAATGTTGTTGATCGTGGCCGTCGTACTTTTGTCCTGTCGCTCCTGGCGGCGCGCCCCCATCTGGCGGGACAACGCCAGTCTGTTCGCCGCCGCTGTCCGGGAGGCGCCCCGTAGTGCCAAGGCCTGGTATAATTGGGGTACACTCATGGCGATCAGCCGTCCTGATCAGATGGCGGTTGGCTCCACTCCGACTGGGGAAGCTGCAGCCGCGTATCGACAGGCCCTAGAATTGTATCCAGAATATAAGGATGCGCTTTACAACCTGGCTGCGCTCTACCTTGACCAGGGACAGCCGCTCGACGGGGTGGGATTGCTGGAACGAGCTATCGAGGTTGGCACTGTGGATCCGGAGGTGTTCAATCTGCTGGGAGTCGCGAATCACCGCCTCGGTCGCACGGATGCCGCCCGGCGGGCTTTCAGCCGTACCCTGGAACTGGCTCCGGACCATGCCGGAGCAGCTCTCAACCTTGGCATGCTGGAACTGGAGGCGGGCCGGCCGGCCGCCGCGGCTC
>JAFGDC010000160.1 GCA_016932295.1 candidate division CSSED10-310 bacterium | reverse complement strand
GGCGTTCAGGAAGGGTTTCACCACCCTCCGCCAGGGTTTGAACGCGACGGCACAACCGGCCCCGGTGATCCATTGAGCGAATGCCCGCACGCTGAACCAGGGAATTCTTCGAAAGTTATTACACATGCCTGCAGGTCGGGAATGCAATTGGCGTCAATCCGGGTGACCGGGGCGCTGTCGGGAAATGATGCAGTGTTTCGATCCTGCCATCGCACATATGTGGAATGGCAGCATACGTATGGTCTCCCGAAGCTCTGATCATGCCGCGTGGAGGAGCGCGGTGGTCCCGCCAGTCGAGGGAGCATGCGCTTGACTCCGCACGGTATTACTATTATAGCTTGATTGTCTTATCGTGTGTTCGGGACAGACACAGTTAGATCAAGGAGGAAGAAGGGTAATGGAATCACGGTCTTGCAGGATAGTAGTGTCCACACTCCTGACGACGGTTCTCATGATCTGGGGATTGGTGGTTTCCGCCTCCGACATGGTGGAAATGACCTACCGGTTTACCTCTCCGGTCATAGATACCGAAGCCATTCACGACGGTGGCGGCCGCCAGCTCGATTTCGACCGCATCATCATCGATGACTGCCATTCGGTGGGATTCACACCGGGCGATCCACGACTTCCGGTGAAGCCGGTCAGATTGTTACTGCCGCAAGGCTGCACATTTGGTCACATCGAGGTGGAACCTGGCCAAGGCGTAGCGGTGAAGACGGGCTTGGTGCCCATGCCACAACAGGCGCCGTTCCCCCTGTCTTTCCCAGATACGGCGGTCTACACACCACCCGATCCCGCCATCTACGAGGGTGAAAAACCATTCCCCGCCGCTCTCACCAGGGATACGAATTTGCAGCGCGGGCGCGGTTACAACGTCCTGTTCCTGAACCTTTTCCCGGTTCGCTACGAACCGCGGGACGGCTCCCTGGTCTATTATCCGGAGATCACGGTACGGGTCTGGACGGCGCCCTTGCCCGTGACGTGGTCGGACACGTTATGCCGGGACAATGAAGGTGACCGCGAGTGGATCGGGCGAATGGTGGACAATCCGGAGATGGTGGCCATGTACCGACCCGAGACCCATTCCGGTCGCGACATCTACACCTACCTGATCATCACCAGCCAGGAACTGCTCAACACTCCCGGTCCCAACAACCTCCAGGAATTCGCCCAGCACAAGACCGCCCGTGGCATGTCCGTGTACACCGAGACGGTCGAGAATATCTACGCCTCGACGCCCGGCGCCGATTCCCAGGCCAAGATCCGGACGTACATCACCAATGCCTATAACAACTGGGACACCGAGTACGTGCTGTTGGCCGGTGACGGCGACGTCAGCACCGCCGGCGGTGAAGCGGGCGATGACATCATTCCGCCGCGTGGTTTCTGGGTATCGGCGTATGGCTACACAGACGACGCCATCCCGGCCGACATGTATTATTCGTGCCTGGACGGGAGTTTCAACAACGACGGCGACTCCCGCTGGGGTGAACCAACCGACGGTCCGGGCGGCGGCGAGGTTGACCTGGTGGCGGAGGTTTTCGTCGGCCGTTTCTGCGTGGACTCGGCCACCGAACTGCGCAACATGGTCGCCAAGACAATACGGTACGAAATTCTCCCGGGTGACACCCCCTACTTCAATCAAGCCTACATGGTGGGCGAGTTGCTTTGGAACAAGAAAGAGGGCGATCGCACCACCTACGGCGGTAACTACAAGGATGAGATCAAGAACGGCGCCAGTACTTGGGGCTACACGACCGAAGGATTTCCGGACGACTGGGATGTGGGGACGCTCTACGACCGCGACCTGGGCACCTGGAGCAAGAACACCCTGGTCAACATATTGAACAATGAGAATCTTCATGTGGTGAATCACCTTGGTCACTCCGACGTTGATTATTCCATGCGCATGTACAACGCCGATGCGGATGCGCTAACCGCCAGCAATCCATGGATCGGATATTCGCAGGGCTGCCTGTGCGGGTCGTTCGACGACATCAACGACTACGGTGGATACGAAAGCGTCGATTGCATTCTCGAACATTTCACCCACAACGACATGGGACCAGTGGCCTTCGTCGGCAACGCCCGGTATGGCTGGGGTGAATTCGAGTCCACCGACGGCGCTTCGCAGTATTATGACCGCCAGTTCTTCGATGCCATCTTCGCCGAGGAAATCTACAATCTCGGGAAGATCAACGCCGACTCCAAGGAAGACAGCATTCCTTTCCTGGCCATGGACGCACATCGATGGTGCTACTATGAATTGAACCTGTTCGGCTGCCCGCAGACGGTCTTTGGCGGCGGCGTTTCCCGTAACGGCGTCCTCTCGCTGGACAGCATGCTCTATGCACCCGACGGAACCCTCACCGCCACCGTTATCGACCTCGATCTCAACAGCAATCCAACCGCCGCGGACACCACCACCATCGCTGTCACCACAGACGGCGGCGACAGCGAATCACTGCTGCTCACCGAGACCGGAGCCGCCACCTGCGTCTTCTCCGGCATGTTACACCTGAGCGAAGGCTCGGCGGCGCCCGGCAACAACCTGCTGGAAGTTACCGATGGAACGGTCATAACCGCCACCTACATCGATGCCGATGACGGCTACGGCGGCGTCAATGTGGAAAAAACCGCCACTGCCGATGTGGATGGCGTGGCGCCGATCATCAGCGCCGTACAGGTCACCGCCGTCACCGATGCGAGCGCGACCATTTCATGGGCCACCGACGAACCATCAGACAGCACGGTACTGTACGGTATCAATCCGCCATACACCACGGTAACCGTACCCGGCGCATCCATCCTGCATGTCGTGACCGTGGAAGACCTGGATCCCTGCGCTTACTACCGCTTCGCCGTTGCCTCCACGGATGGCGCCGGCAACGAAACCATCGATGACAACAACGGCCAGTACTATGGATTCATGACCTGGGACCGGCTCTCCATCCTCGACGCCGACATGAACACCAATCCCAACTGGACCGTCTCGGGCGGCACCTGGGCGTGGGGACACCCCACCGGCGGCGGAGGCGATTACGGCTGCCCCGACCCCACCTCCGGATATACGGGTAACAATGTCATGGGGTACAACCTGAACGGCGACTACACCAACAATATGTCAGAGTACCATGTCACGGCTGGACCGCTGGACTGCTCCGAAGCGACCGAAACCAAGTTCGAATTCTGGCGCTGGCTCGGCGTCGAACGCAGCACCTATGACCACGCCTATGTCCGGATTTCCACCAATGGATCTTCCTATACCAACCTCTGGGCGAATCCGGACGAGGAAACCGCCGACGGCCAGTGGGTGAAGCAGGAATTCGACATTAGCGCCATCGCCGATGGTCAGGCCACCGTCTATATCCGCTGGACCATGGGTGTCACCGATGTCGGCTGGGCCTACTGCGGCTGGAATATCGACGATGTCAAGGTCTATTGCGCGTTCCCCTGCGATCTGCCCACACCGACACCGCTGCCCACCAATACTCCGATAGCCACCCCAACCCCCATTCCACCAACCGCCACTCCGATCCCTACGGCCTCCCCTGTCCTGCCATCGCCCACGCCGGTCGAGCAACTCGATCCGCAGATCCACATCTGGCTCAACCAGGATATATTCCACACCAACGACACGTTCCTGCTGAGCATGCGGATCGATTACGACGGCCAGGACACCTGGGTGGATCAATACATCATCCTGGATGTCTGGGGACTCTACTATTTCCATCCTTCGTGGAACATGACTCTGGATTGGACCCCCAGAATGCTGAACGGAGAACTCCAGGTGGAAGAAAGCATCCTCTCCTTCATCTGGCCCACCGGGGCCGGTGAAGCCAGCGGCCTGATGTTCTGGGCCGGTCTTTGCGAGATGAGCACGGCAAACCTCCTGGGTGAAGTCGACTTCTGCACTTTCGGATTCGAATAATACCAGCCGGCAATCCCCGCCCGTGAAAGGCGGGGATTGCTGTATCCATAGAGCGCTTCTCCCGGAGCGGAGCGGGGTCGCTCGCGACTGAATCCGGTCTCTTGCAGCCGCCGGCCGCCGGTCCTATGATCGAAGAATGAAAAGGCGATCGGATTACCAATTCTTGCGACGTACCGCTATCATCTTGTTGCTTCTGAACCGTGCCGTGGCGCTACAGGCCGGCTCGGAACGCGAAAGACTGGGAGACTACGAGGAACTGGTCGAAATTGAACGAGCCGCCGGGAGCGATCAAATCGAACGCGCCATTGATCTGCTCAAGACGTTCCTCGGCAACCGTTCAGAACTCTCCACCTGCGAACGGATCATCATCCATACCCGCATCGCCAAGCTGCTGGCCACCCATGGGCGCTACCAGGAGGCGCGCCGGTTGTTCGAGAGCCTGCTGCGAAGAAGCGATCTGGCCGATCAGGAGTGGGCCGATATCCAGTATAACATCGCCAAGTATCAGCAGTATCAAGGCATGATCACCGAGGCTGAAGAGCGCTATCGCGCCATCTTGAGCAAGTGTGGGGATACGCTGCCCCACCAGTGGGGCGTCTACTGGGCGAAACTTCGACTGGCCGCCATCGCATGGCGGCGTGGTGACCGCGCCGCGGCGCTCACCACCTACGAAGAACTGCCGGCCGACAAAGCCTGGCGGGAATCGTTGCAGCGCCTCCCCTATGAACTCGCCACCGTGCTGCTCTTCGTGGCCGAGGACCTGCGCTGCATGGGCAGGCCGGATAAAGCGGCGGCAGTCTACGCCGGAATAGTGGCAATGGAACGGGAATGGCCGCCCCACGAGATGGATAGATTGCTCATCGCCCGTCTTGAACTTGGGCGATCTCTCTGGCAATGCCGGGATATTCACGGCGCCCTGCGCGCCTGGCATGACCTGCTGGACCTGGATACCTACCATATATACGCAGAATCGGTGGACTATCCCGCCGTGCTGGCGCTGCTCACACCCACCGAGAGACACACCGCCGGCGTCGATCGCTTCTTCACCCGTTTCCTGGCAGCCATCGCCCCCCGCGAAGCGATCCTGAACACTTCCTCGCGCCCCCGGATCGACCTGCTGTACCCACATCCAGGCCTCGGTCTTGACGGCCTGCACTCCCGTCAAGACATTGCCGACAACCTCCCTGGGAACCACCCTTCAACTCCCTGTGCCAGTCCCTGTACACGGTAGTTGCGCCAGTGGTTTGTTTTCCAACCTGGACGGATTATTATCTTCTCTCAGGAGTGATACATGGTTTTTCGGCTTCTCTACATCACGATAGCCTGCAGCGTCATGCTGGCCGGCTGGAGCGACTGCGCCGGCGCTGCACCGCCGACCGCCGGCTGCTTCCCACTCACGGACTACAATGCCCTGTACGAATACTACTACGATGCCGGTCCATACCGCATGGACCTCATTGATCCCCAGCAGTACGCCGGGTTCATCGATGCTCCGGACAACACGATGGCCCGGGTATACATGACCCAGGAAGGACTGCACATCAAAGACATAGCGGATCGCCCGGAGGAGGGGATGGTAAGTATCGTCACGCCGCCAATCCAAGCCGGTGACATCACCCTGGAAGTGCATTTTGACTGGACCGAACTGCCTCCTGAAACGGCTATTTCCTTCAGCATCAACGGCGCCATCAGGGGCGGCGACAAGATCGCCTCCACTGATCAGGAACAGCGTGTGACAGGTGTGAACGTGACCATGCTCAGAGAATTGGAAGTATGTCTCGCTGAATCCTCTTCCGATATGGCTGAAATGAAGGAGTGCGAAATCGCCGCCGATCGCATGCGGGGCACCCTGATCCTCTCATACAGCCATGCCGCGCGGCGGATGTCGTGCCTCTTGAATGACGTGGAACTGTTCGAACTGCCGGTATTCTATGAAGCGGATTTCTTTTTCCGGCTTGATCTCGCGGTCACGCGGCCGGGTTCCATCGACTTCAATATCGGGGAACTGACATCGGATGTGGACTGGACCAGGGAACGCACGCTCAGCGCCGAGCGGACCATCGCCGGAGCCACGACGGCCGAGGGGGTCGAACTGATCCGCGAGAGCGAGGGAGGCGCCAGGCGGGACCAGCTCGTGGTGAACTCCCGTGACGGCGTCGAGGAACTGGCAATGCGGGGCAACACCATGCAGTATCCCAGCGGCGTGGCCATGCGCAACGAGTTCGTGCCGGCGCTCCCGGTGGCAAGGCGGCCGACAGCCGACGGTGTTCCTCATGACTGGACAGTCGACTGCCTGGTGATCTCCGACGGCGAGGAAAAATATCCCCTCCGCTTCGAAGGTCACGTCACCCGTCAGGATGCGACGGTATGCGTACCGGCCGGTTGCTTCATGGATTGCCTCGTGGTGGAGGGCGCGTACCTGTTTCCGAAGAAAACCGAGCGAGCCATCTACTACTACGCACCGCACAACGGACTCGTCAAACAACAGCGAATCGACAGGAAGGTCAACTACCAGGTCGTCCAACTGGTCTCCAGCGATCTGCTCCAGCCCCTGCCGCTACCCTTGATCCACGCCGACAGTTGGTTTCTCAAACCCGGACGACTGCAAATCAAGGCCGGCTGCTTCAATCCTGGCCCACCCCGCCAGCTTCAACTCGCCATGTGGATCGAAGTGAACGACCATGTCTACTACTGGGACGGCCGGAATTTCTCGCTTGAATTCCATACAATCCCCGTATTCACCGCCGCCGGCTATTCCCTGGTCCATGAACTGGAGATCGACGTGCCGGCATCAGTCGTCCGACACCTCTCCCTGGAAGCGGCCGGGATCTTCCTGGACCCCGTCGATCCATTCCGCACATCCACCATCAGCCGCTGCTCTTTCCACTCCCCGCGATGAGTTATCTCATCCGAAACCGGGCATCATGGATGCTCTGCGGCATTGCTGTCCTGGCGATCATCGCAGGGACATTCATACCGGGGAGCAGGACGGTGGTAGAGCAACCCTCGGCCGCCGGAATTATCGGTGAACTGACCGCGGCGCGTGCCGTAACGCAGGAATTCCTGTGTCCGGCAGCGGAATTGTGCGGCGTCGAACTGAAGATGGCGACTTTCGCCCGGCGCAACAGCGGCGCCATGGTATTCTCACTCGCCGAGTGCAGACCCCGGGCCGCCGGCGAAGAGCGAGTGGTTCGGAGCGATATGGGCCTGGTTCATGACAATCAGTATCATCGATTCTCCTTCGCGCCCATCGCCTCTTCAATGGGTCGGCGCTACCGGATGAGACTGCACTGTCCGGACGCCGGCGCCGGCAACGCCGTCACGGCCTACTGGGATCCGGATGATCCGTATCCTGATGGGTCGGTGGAACTGGACGGCGGTATTCGACAGGGTGATCTCGCCTTCCGCGCGCTGGTTCGAGCCAACTTCCGGGACCAGGGAGCACAAGCCTTGCGGAGCATGGCCACGGACTCGCCCCTGACAGGCATTGCCAGTCTTGCGACGCTCATGCTGCTGCTGGCGGCGCTGAGCATCCTGGCGGCCGGCTACATCATCGCCGCGGAGCCGCCAGCATGAAAACCGCCTTCAGCATGCTGGCGCTGATGCCGCCGGTCCTTATCCTGATCATGGTGGCGGCAGGTCCGATCGGAGGAAACCCGCTCGATGTTCCCCTTGCGATAACCAGGGCGTCGTTCCTTGAAGCCCGGGGGGGATTCGACCAGGCCGCCATCCTGTACGAGCGGCTGGTGGATCACGTTGGACCGCGACCGGACATGGAGGCGCTGGCGATGGAAGCCCATCGCAACGCGGGGCTGGCATCATTCACATCCCGCGATTTCCGTACTGCCATGGTCCATTTCGCAGCCGCGGACCGTGGTGCACCTCACATGTTCACCCAAATCGTACAAGCCGTCTGCCTCCAGAAGCTGGATACACCAGATGCCGCCCTGCAGTTGTTGAAGACGACGGCGGCACAATTCCCGCGGCGCGCCGATCCCCTGCTTGCCATTGCAAACCTGCTGGCAATCACGGGGGAATTCGAGCGAGCCGAGGGTTACTACCGGGAGGCGGCCGTCGTCGATCCGGGTAATCCATTGGTTTACATCAATCATGGCGATGCCTTGCGCTGGCTGAATCGGAAGGAGGAAGCCCGGCGCTTGTACGAAAAGGCGCTGGAAGTGAACCAGCGTAATCCCGAAGCCCATCTGCGTCTCGCCGAGATGGCGCTGGCCGGCGGCATGACGCCGGCAGAGGTTCAGCGGCACCTGGCGGAGGTGCGACGCCATCGACCGGATCATCCGGGACTGAGCAGACTGACAGCCATGGTGAATGGCGTCGCCGCGCCGCCTCCGGCGACCACGCGCGGACTGGTTCCGGATCAACGCGTCCTCTTCACTATCCAGGCGCCGGAGTGGTGATCCAGTGCCGGACTGTTCACCCGTGAACCCTAAGCGCGCAATCGCCGGTGTCTTCATCATGTATTGGCTCGTGAAGGGGCTGCTCTGGTCGGTGGTCACCCCGCCCTGGCAGGCACCCGATGAACCGACCCATTTCGCCCAGGCGTACCGGTTGAGCGGCGGACAAGTTGCGCAGACGGAACTGGAACGGCG
>JAFGDC010000159.1 GCA_016932295.1 candidate division CSSED10-310 bacterium | reverse complement strand
GTCGTCTTACGGCTCAACAGTGATTTTACCCCGTCCGGCTCCGTGGTGATCCGCGAACTCACCGGCATCGATCCTCATCCGTATCGATCCGGCGATCATACCGCGGAAGGCATCTGCATGCTGAGCGGGCGCGGCATTGTACCGGGCCACCATGCTCCCGGTTTCGACCTGGTGGATGCCCCGGCTACCATCCTGCCACTCATGGGCGCGACCACTCCCGATTTTTTTGCAGGTCGTTGCATGACCCCGGCATTCTCGGTGGATTACCTGCGTTCGATGGGGATCGGGCGGCGCGCGGTAGACACGGCGGCGGAGACACTTTCCCGGAAAGCAGGCGGGGTGACCCCGGCGGATGATGATCAGGAGGCGCTGAAGCAACGGCTGGAGGGACTGGGATACCTTTGATCCGCGCCGGTCAAACGACTTCGTCGTGGTGGCGAAACATGGTATATAGCTCTTGCCGGCCAGTCGGTTCAAGGAGGCGCTGATGGATGAAATGAGGTTGCTCAAGCAGTTGTGCGAGGCGTTCGGACCATCGACCCTGGAGGACGATGTGGCGCGCCTGATCGAATCGGAATTGGAAGACGGATTCGAGTTTCTTCACACACCCCATAAACATTTGATCGTCGTGCCGCATCAGGAACGTTACACGCGCACCATCATGTTCCAGGCCCATATGGATGAGTTGGGGTTCAGGCCGTACAGGTATTCCCCCGAAGGATTCATCGAGCTGAGCGCCATGGGCGGCGTGCCGGAGGATGCCACCAACAGCCTGCTGCGTTTCCAACCTACCGGCGTCCGCGGCATTCTGCTGGTCAAACGGGAAGGTACCAAGCTGAGGTATTTTCTCGATGCAGGTGCCATGAGTGCGAAAGAAGCACTGGAAATGATTCCCTACCATTCCAACGGCGCTTACGTGGGCAATGCCCTGGAGGAGAGTCCCGGCCAGTTGGCGGGCAAGAGTTTCGATGACCGCGCCGGTTGCGCCGCCATCGTCAAGGTACTGAAGGATTGGCCCCGGGATGAGGAGAATCGCATCGTGGGTGTGTTCACCAGTCGCGAGGAGACCGGCGACTGGCCCGTGTCAGAGTTGCGCGGCGCCATCGGAAACAACGGACTCTATCCGGACCTCATTATCAACGTGGAAGTCTGCCCGGGTGGCCCCACTCCGCTGCAGCAGGAAACCATCGGCATGGTGGGCGCCGGCCTGGTGCTGGTCCACATGGACAGTTCGTACGCGCCCGACAGCCGGATCTGCAAGTTTATGGCGGACGTGGCGGCGGACAAGGGAGTCGCCCATCAGCATATCGCCATGCGCCTCGGATCGGGAGAACTGGGGCGCCTCGCCCTGGGATTCGGGGTCCACGGCTACCCCCTTTCCATCCCCGGCCGCTACATGCATTGCCCCCATTCGGTCATCTCCAAACAGGATTACCTGGCCTGCATCCATATGTGCCGGGAAATCGCGCTGAATTATCGGGGTGTCGACTAGGGTCACCACCGGCGATCCCCGGTGGACCCTTCAGTTTCGATAGAGGCCTGCGGTGGTCAAGTGGTGAGAAGAGGTTGCCTGACGACGCAAGCCGTTGCGTGCCTTCAGCGGCGGTGCAATCGGCGACGCTGGCTCGGCGGGGCGGTGCGCGAACGAATCAGGCCGCACCCAGGGCGCATGTGATCACTCCGATACGTCGCCCCGGCACATCAAGACTGTCGGTTCACTCCCGCATGCAGTCACCACCTTCCGTCTGCTCACCGCGTCTTGTCATGTTCGGGTAACGCCAGCAATTCACCCTTTTTCTCCGTGGTTGCCGTGGAAGATTGAAAGCCAACGCTTCACGACGAACATTACAAGATTCCGGGTACGACCCCATTAAAGAAAGCCTCGCCTGGTTGCTGTGGAGGATTGGAAGCCAACGCATCGCGACGAACAGTGCAAGATTCCGGGTACGACCCCATCGGAAAGAGCGCCTCGCCTGGTTCCTGTAGTAGACTGTGAGCCATACGCAATGCATCTGTTTTCACAGGGTGACACAGAGGGAGTGTCTTTCAAACTGATCCCGGTACTACCACCGGCAGACAGAATCCGAGCCGGAATCCTTATATCGAAACCAAGGCGGTGGACGTGCGGCCGCTTGCCGGAAGCAGGTTCTGGCGGTATGGTGGGTGACTTCGAAAGGAGCGGATCATGTTCATCACCGTCAACAACGCGAGAATCTATTACGAGATAGCAGGGACGGGCAAAAACGTCCTGACCATGCACGGCGGTCCCGGAATAGGCGATCACGGCGACCATAAGAAGATGTTCCAGACGATGGAGGATCGATTCCGGTTCGTCTACTATGATCAACGGGGTAACGGTCAATCCGAACACTGCGATCCCTCCACCTATACCCACGATCAAAACGTGGAGGATGCCGAAGCCCTCAGGAAGGCTCTCGATCTGGGTCCCGTCGCCCTGTCCGGTGGTTCGTACGGCGGCATCCTCGCCCTGGAATATGCCCTCAAATATCCAGCCGGCTTAAAATGCATGATCCTGCGCGGCACCGCCGCCAGCTACGAACTCCAGGATGCCGCCTTTACCAACGCCCTCAACAGCAACCTGCCTGGTGTCACCAGGGAAATCCTCGAAGATCTCTTCTACGGACGCATGAAAAGCAACGATGACCTGCGGGACAAGTTTTCCATGATCTACCCGCTCTATTCGACCACGTACAACCCGGAAAAGCTCACGAAGATGCTGGCCCGCAAGGAGTTTTATGCAGCCACGCACAACGCCTTCTTCACCACTGCGTTTCCTAACTACGATATCCGGGGCCGATTGAGCGAGATCCGGACTCCCACCCTGATTCTGGCCGGACGGCATGACTGGATCACGCCGATGAAGTTCGCCAGGGAGTTGGCGGATAACATGCCCAACGCGTACCTGGAGATTTTCGAGCAGTCAGGACATTCCATTCATTCCGATGAACCTGACAAATTCTATCGCGTCACCGAGGAGTTTCTGAACAGCTACGCCTGAGATGGTGCCGGTCATGCATTTCGGCCCCAGACTTCTCTGAGCATTTCGTCATACGATGTATGGAGTTACAATGGATACCTCCACTTCAAACTGCCGGTTCTGCCTGTCGCTCGGTCATCGATTCAGCCCGTATCCGCCGCCTCGACTACTATGACTTCAACGACCAGATGGTGGCGGCGTTCCCGGTGCTGGAGCCGTGGGACGAGAACACCCTGACCCTTTCCACCAGTCGGGAACAGACCGTGCAGATACTCACCACCGTCTTCAACAACACGCCGTGGTTCGAATTCGACGTGACCTCGAGCATCGCATTGGTAGGCGAACAGCGATTGGACGACTTCATCGGTGCGGTTCCGTGACGGATCGAAGGGCGCGGAAGGCGGGATGCGGGGATGAAGGCGTTACTGCCGCTTCTACACCTGCTTTTGGAGGATATTCCCCGAACCGACCTGGTGTGGCCGACCGTCACCGCCCACCGGGCCCAAGCCTGCCATAACACCTTGGCCAGTCTACCAAACGCGCCCTGATTCTCCCGCTGATTGAATACACCACGCATCGCAGGTGACGTGACATAGGGTTACATAATCGACGGTCACCGGCGGAAAAACAGTGAATGGCGATGCTCGGACACGATTCCGGGGAGAGACCGGACGCCAAACCCCAGAATATGATCATGGTGCAATATTTGCGCGTTTTGGTCCATTGTCGGTGTGTTTCTTCAGGGTGGGTGAATTTTTTTCACTTTTTTTATTTTTTTTCTTGACAAGGCTTCTCAGGGGTGGTATTCACAAAAATGACCCCACCCAACGTCAACCCTGTGTAGTTCCTATCTAAGAACGGGGAGGTCAGCTAGACCTCCCCGCCTGCCTGTACAGGGCTTTTTTTTTACTCTCTGTCCGAGTCGATTACATCAGGCCCCGGTAGAAGCCGCCGTCCACCGGGATCGTGGCGCCGGTGATGAAGGCGGCGCGGGTGGAGGCCAGGAAGGTGATCAGGGCCGCGAGTTCTTCCGGTTCACCGATTCTGCCGAGAGGAATCCTGGTTCCGAGCTGCGCGAGGAAGTCGTCGTTGCGGGTGCGGGCCAATTCCTGCAGCCGTTCCGTTCGCGTATAGCCGGGACAGACATTGTTGACGGTGATCCCGAAGGCACCCACTTCATTGGCCAGGGTTCTCGCATACCCGACGATGCCGGCGCGCAGGGCATTGGACAGCAGCAATCCGTCGATGGGTTGCTTGACCGACACCGAGGTGATGTTGACGATCCTGCCCCATCGTCGTTCCTTCATGGCGGGCAACGCGGCGGTCACCAGCCGCACGCAGCTCATCAGCGTCATGTCATAGGCCGCCGCCCAGTGCCGTTCCGTGGTGGTTTCATGGGTGGTGGCCGGAGGGCCGCCGTTGTTGGTCACCAGGATGTCCGGCGCACCCAATTCACTTGTGACGAATGAAATGAACGCCGCCGGCCCGTCGGCGGTTGCCAGGTCCGCCACCGTTCCCGCAACCTCGGCGCCGGTGTCCTCCCGCAGCATCCGAATGGCATGCGCCACACGTTGTTCATTGCTGGAACAGATCCCCACCCGAACGCCTTCTCGTGCCAACTCGCGTGCCGCCGCGAATCCGAGCCCCTTGCTGGATGCCGCCACCGCCGCGATCTTGCCGCTGATTCCCAGATCCATATGACCCTCCCAAAACGCCGCCCCGCCGGCAGCCTGACATGCCTGTGAAGCGACCGCTCCATCGCGCGGCCGCCGTGTGACCGTTGCAGTGTACCAGATCCCGGGAGTTCTCACCGCAAGAACGTGAGTGAGCCCCGGGAGCGGCGCGAAGCGGCAGTAATGTTCCACGTGGCACAAGCGGCCGGCACGGGCGGTTGGATGGCGTGTGCGGGGTGGGCTCGCACGGGAGGGCGCGGACGAAGCAGACTGCGCGTGAATGGTGTCGATTCGATGTCGGCGCGGGGAGACGGACACGGGAGCAGCGGGAGTAGCCACCCGAAATGGAAGCCGGCGGGTGCAGGGTATCCGCGACGGGCGCAGATCCATTGACTGGATGAGGCATACCCTGGGATTTTCCCTTGTCCGGGCGGCGGATGTGTGGTTCAGTATGCTGGCGGCAAGACCGCCTGGGAGCGGCATGGCAATGAACGAGCAGAACACCTTCAGCAAGGGACAGCATCTCATCCTGCGGATCGATAGGGTGGCGCCGGGGGGCCTGGGCATGGCCAAGATGGCCGGACTGCCCATCGAAATCCCCTATACCCTGCCGGGGGAACTGGTGGAGGCGGAGGTGGTCTGGCTCCAGGAAGGATTGGTGGAATGCCTGCCGGTGACGATCCTGGAACCATCTCCCTCCAGAGTGACTCCCCGCTGCCAACATTTCGGCCAATGCGGCGGTTGCAAACTGCAACATGCCTCTTACGCCGCCCAGACAGAGATCAAACTCGATTGGCTCCGGGCCGCGCTGGGTCACGGGGCGACCGTGGTTCCATTCATCCACGCCGCCGAACCCTATGAATACCGCATCAAGGCCGCGTTCAAGGGCCGCCGCAACCGTGAAGGCCGTCGCATCGGCTACTGCATGCACCGCCGCTTCTCACTGGTCCCCATCAGCGAGTGCCCCATTCTGGTCCCGGAACTACAGCAGTTGGTCCGGCAGTTTCTCTCCGACCCCCCGGATTTTCCCAAGCGCACCGCCGACATCATGGTCATGTCCGGACTCGACGGCATCACCATCCACCTGCCGGGCACCAAGGCGCCTGAAGTGACCTACCTGGTGGCCCCGTTCACCTATCGCATGACGGTGCGGAACTTTTTCCAGATCAATCGATTCCTCATCATCGCCATGGTGAGTGAGGTGCTCGGTGATATCCATGGTGAACGCGCCGTCGACATGTATTGCGGAGTCGGGTTGTACTCTCTCTTCCTGGCCCGGCGATTCACCAGGGTCATCGGCCTTGAGTCCAACGGGTTGTCGGTGAAATACGCCCGTGGCAACGCCGCCGCGGCCGGTCTCGACAACCTTGAGTTCCACGCCGACGATGTCGAACACATGCCGGAAGAGCTTCTGGAGACCTGCCGCACCGCCGATCTGATGGTGGTGAATCCACCCCGGGCAGGGATGTCCGCCAGGGCGTTGGAAGTTGTGGTCGAGCTGGCGCCGCACCATCTCCATTACGTTTCCTGCAATCCGCTCTCCCTGGGCCGGGATCTCGAGACCCTCACCGCCTCGGGGTACCAGGTGTGTCGCGCCGTGGCCCTGGACATGTTCCCCCAGACCGGGCACGTTGAATCGGTAATACACCTGGAACGACAGCCTTCCAGTCCAGCCCCGCAGCATTGACACCGAGGTATGTGACTACCTGACGTCACAAGGAAACTCGTGGTGTTCCCTGGTCGGGCCCCAGGTTCGACCTGTCTTTGGGAAGCAGCCCCGATAGTGTGGGTTTGAACTGAATTGAACCAGGTCGGGATGGACTGGCTTTCAGCGCGGAATCATCCGGCGGCCGGTGCAACGAGGTCGTCGGGTTACGGCCGGCGCCCGTGGCGCTGCCGTCAGTGCACGGACGTTCCCGGCGGAACGTCGCCGATGAATTCGCACAGCACCACCGCACGGTCATCATCTCCCGCCGCCATGATCATCCCCTCGCTCACGCCGAATTTCATCTTGCGTGGAGCCAGATTGGCCACCAGCAGCAGGTTGCGGCCCACCAGGCTCTCTGGTGAAAACGAGCGTTTGATGCCCGCGAACACGGTGCGCCCCCCGGTTCCGTCGTCCAGTTCCAGTCGCACGAGCCGCTCGGCGCCTTCCACCGACTCGGCTTTCACCACCCTGGCCACCCGCAGGTCTATCTTCATAAGATCCTCTATACTGACGGTCTCACTCACCGCTGTTTCCTCCTTGACGGCTTCCAATTGTTTCAGTTCCGGGAGCGCCGGATCCTCCGTCCGGCGAGCCGGCATGGTCGCGGCGGAGTGTTCGGCAGCCTCACGGCGGCTCTCTTCCACCATTGCCTCCACCTGCGCCGCCTCCACTCGATCCACCAGTTTGATGAACGGTCCCACCGGCGCAGCCAGGATGCACGTGCGCAGATCGTCAAGGGTGAAGGGCGGCTGGTTGAGTATCGCCGCCACCTGGTCGGCGAATTCAGGCAGGACCGGTTTGATGAGGATCGCCGCGGTGCGGGCGCAATTGACGGCGAAGGTGCAGATGCGGCGCGCCTGTTCCGGGTCGTTCTTGATGCATTTCCATGGTTCGTTGTCCTGGAAATACTTGTTGCCGATGTCGGCGATAGTGATGATCTCGCGCAGTGCCTTGCCTGTTTCCAGTTCACCATAGTGTGCGATGGCTGTTCGGGCATGGCTGTCAACTTCTTCCAGCAGGGTGGCGCAATCGTCCGGCGTGGTGCTGATTCGTCCGTCCAGGCGCTTCTCGACAAAGGGCACGACGCGGCTCACCAGGTTGGCCAGTTTGTTCACCAGATCGGCGTTGACCCGCAGGACGAAATCTTCCAGGTTCAGATCGATATCCGTCATGTCCGATGAATACTTCGAGGCATAGTAGTAGCGCAGGAACTGTGGATCGAGATGGCGCCGGTAGGTGGCGGCGTTGACGAAGGTGCCGCGGCTCTTCGACATCTTTTCGCCGTTCACCGTCAGCATGCCGTGGACGATGACCCGTTTCGGCAGTTGGAAGCCGGCCCCCATGAGAGTGGCGGGCCAGAAGAGTGTGTGGAAATAGATGATGTCCTTGCCGATGAAATGCAGGATAACGCTTTCCGGATTGTACCAGTAGGCATCGAAGGAGAGACCCTTACGTTCGCAATAATGCCTGGTGGTGGAGATGTATCCGATGGGCGCATCCAGCCAGACATAAAAGTATTTGTTCTCTTCCCCGGGGATCTTGAATCCGAAATAGGGGCCGTCGCGGGTGATGTCCCAGTCCCGAAGTCCCGAATCGATCCACTCCTGGACGAACCGTCGCACCTTGGGTTGCAGGTGGTTGTCGCTGTTGATCCAGGAATTCAGCCGGTCGGCGTAGGCGGACAGGCGGAAGAAGTAATGATCCGACGTGCGTAGTACCGGTGTGTCGCCGTCGATGACCGAATAGGGATCCACCAGGTCGGTGGGTTTGTAGGTGGCGCCGCAGGCTTCGCAGACATCGCCGTACTGGTCCACGGCTTTGCACTTGGGGCAGGTGCCCTTCACGAAACGATCCGGCAGGAACCGGCGGCTCTTCTCCGAATACAGTTGTTCTATTTCCTTGACATAGATGTCGCCGGCGTCTTTCAACCGGGAGAAGATCAATTCGGCGTAATGTCGGTTCTCCTCGCTGTCGGTGGTATGAAAGTCGTCGAACTCGACCCCGAAGGCGGCGAAGTCGCGAAGGTGCTCCTCATGGAAGTGACGCACCATGTCGTGGGGGGAGATCCCCTGCTTCATCGCGTTCACCTCGATGGGCGTGCCGTGGGTGTCGGAGGCGCAGAGAAAAATGGCATCATGGCCCGACATCTTGAGAAACCTGGCATAGATGTCCGCCTGGATGTATTCCACCAGGTGGCCGAGGTGAAGGCTGCCGTTGGCGTAGGGCAGACCGCAGGTGATCAGTATTTTCTTGCCGCGCAGGTCCATGTCACACCCCCATCGAGCGGTTTGAAGTCGAGTCAATGTACAGGGCAGCTTCACGGTTGGCAAGAGGCGGGGCATGTGCTCGGGGGTCGTTGGCAACGAATCGCGTGGCGCAGTGGGACCGCGTGGCGCAGTAGAAACGCGTGACGCAGTGGAACCGCGTGGCGCAGTGGAACCGCGTGGCGCCAGTGGGAGCGCGTGGCGCCAGCCGCGCCCTGGTTCCATAAGTCGTCAGACTTATGGGTCGCCCCACGCCATCGGCATGCCGGACGCGCCGGAACCCGCCGGCGGCACTGGCTGTACCACACCACTATATTCCCGGCAATGTTCGGTGCACGCATCTTCGACGTATGGGAACGCAGGATTCGTCACCCCACGCCTTGAGTGGCAACGATTTTCAACGAACAACACCAGATTCCGAGTACTGTCCCGGGGATGGATCCGCACGATGCGCTTACCGGCACCGCCATCCTGAACGTTTAGTTGACATGCGTTAGAAAGAAAGTACCATAACCTTTGTCGAAAAAATTTATCGCCCGTGGAATGCCAAATTTTCAAAAAAAACGGCGAGGTGCCATATGTCCAAGGAAAGTGACAATACTACCAGAGATAGTTGTTGGAAGCGGTCGTGGTGCAACTTTCAGACCTTCTGGTCTTGTTCCATAGGAATCCTGTGCAGGTATTTGTGGCTGACCTTCCTCATTTTCGGCATTTTCATGATTGTTCCCTGGAATTTTCAGAAGACAAAGTGGGAACCAAGGGCGTTCACCTGTCTGCTGTTTCAGGCATTCAGCACGATTATTCTGATCATGGTGATCTGGGGAGTGTTCAAACCGATCATTGACCCCGTACGTGACTTTTTAAGTAACACATGGCAATTGGTGAGGAAAAAGCGTCATCGAACATGTCGGAAAATGGAGTTGAAACACAGCATAAAATTGTCACTGTTGGGCTTGATATTCGTAGTCTTCGTGGTTTTTCTTTTATTCCTGCCATTCCAGTTGCTCCTGTGGGGCATGGTCGGATTGGTCATTTTCCTCGAATTGTTCACCTCAAACTGGCGCGTAAAGGATCTCCTTTTCAGGGCTCACGGGATATTGTCAAAACCACTCAAGATGGTCACCTATATAGGATTTCTGCTGGCCATCGTGGTTTTCGGCATCAGGTTCTCGTCCTCGTATTTCCCTGACACTTCCTCATTCAGGGAGAAAGCACGGGAAATGATGATTGAAGAACATACGGAGCGATATCGTCAGGTCTTCAAGTCACAAATCGAAATTCTCGATATGATCTTCGGGCGGTCGTTCCACCTCAGGTACCTGGCGCTGGAGAAACTTCAATCAGATTCTGCCAGGTCAGCGATATCGAAGGCGGGGGAAGCAGCCGTGTCCATCGACGATGAAAATCTGTATATCATGGAGTACATTTTCGTCGCCAACGGGTACATGTGGAGCCTCCTGGCCATGCTGTTCTGCTGGATTCCGTTCATCCTGTATCTCAAACATGAAAATATCATGAAAACCATGGAAAGCATGCAACCTGAGGAGCCGGTACGATTCATACCAATCGGCGCACAAGAATTCTATAAAATTCTAATGCTGCATCAGCCGGCGTTCGGTATCGGAATAATCCTGAACTTCACTTTCACTGTGATGCCCGCGATCCTGATCTTGCCGGCGGCGCACTCGTTCATCGCATGGCTCGTCTCCCACGGCTGGGATTTCTTTCACTTCCGCACCATCTTTCCCTTGTGGAACTCGGCCATCTGGCGGGTACCAGGGATAGTATTGATCAATATCTGGATCGCTTCACTGCTGGTCTGGGTTGCACCGTTCATCTACGGAGTGTTGAACATCGAGAAAATGCTCGAGGAAGAATTGCAGCGGTCCCTTACCGAGCGGGTGCGGCGGATGTCCGACCATGTGATCGTTCTCGGCTACGGCAATCTCGGCAAGAAAATAGTGCGTCAGATTATACCGAAAGACGATAAGAAAAAAGAAAAAAAACACCGACAATTCCTTTCGGTAGGATTGACCGATGTGCATCCGACGATCATCACACTGATCACGTCGAAAACCAGGATCATTGAGGTCCACAACACGTTGGTTGTGGTGGACAGGAGTCATACCCGTTTCCAGTACTACTACCAGGACTCATTCTTCGGCGGCATAGGACTCTTGCCGATCGATGATGATGGTGACACAGAGACGCACGATCACCATGACGAAGTTGCGACCACGGTTACCCGGACTGAAAAAACGCCGCGATACTGCATCGGCATCTGCGGGCAGATCGAGGACAACGCGCTGCTGGGCAGGATCAATATCGCCTCGGCGGCGTTGACCATCGATGCCATTTCCGGTGATTTCGCCAACGAGCTGATCGTCACCAACGCCCACAGGTACGGCAATCCCACCATCGTGTGCCTGACCAGCACCCTGTATTTGACGGCCTTCTACCAGCCGTCGATGCACAAGACCGACTATCCTGGGCTCTTCCCCGCCGGGCCGGGGACGGGTGATGAAAAACTTAGTACCAGGTTGTTTTTTCTCTCTCCGGCGCTGGCCCGGGGCCGGGCAATGGGTCTCCGCATTTTCGCCGCCTACAAGGCCATTCATGACAACCTCGATAAATACAAAAAGAAGCACTTCAGGGAATTGGAAACCCGACCAAACATCCTGATTATAGGATCCGGAATGGACATCCACTTCGCGGTGGAGGCCATCTGGGGGGCGCTGCCGAGGAAGGAGCGGAAAGCGTTCATCGAGCAAAAAATCCACCTGTTCACCAATGACGAGGAGCACATCGGACCCAATCTCGTCATGCAGGAAAAACCGACGGCGGTGGCGGGGTATCCGCCGGTGGACGGGTACTGGCCCCAGATCTTCGATGAGGATCCCAGGGCGCGCGACATCAAGATCCATACGTACTTTGGTGATATCTTTTTCCGTTTGGGATTGGAACATGTGCTGGATGATGTCAATCCGGCCCTGATATTCATAATGCCATCCAACGACGCCGACCTGCTGCTCAGGTTGACCTCGCGCACTCTCATCGCATTAAAATGCATCAAGCGTGACGCCAACACCAACTTCATCTACATGCCGCAGGTCTTGCTGGCGGCGGGTAATGATTCCCAGATGCGCTTCGCCAGGAACATCATCGCCTCCGGGTATGCTCCCATCCATTCCAAATGGGTCAACAACGGTGTGACGAGTGACAAGGAACCATACAGGCTGGAGGAATGGCGGAAATGCCTGGCGCTTCCCAACGCTGTAAGTGACCTGTTCTGGGAGGACACATCGGGTGAGGAGCAGTACATCGTGAATCCGATCTTCCAGATTCAGAAGTCATTATTCCCAGAGGATGAGGATCGCGGTGAAGAAAATTCTCCGGCCGGGGAATCGAAAGGGATGGACGGAAGAGCGAAAAATCTGGTCAAAACTATCACGAAGCATTTGAGTGTAGCAGACCGAAAAGAACCCGAACGCGCTGATTTCGAAGAAATTTTTCTGCGCATTCAGCTCTGCACGTACAATGTTCCGGGATCGCTGGCGTCGATCGCTCGACATTTAGGCGTAACCACTTACATAAAAGACCTTCAGATAGTTCAAAAAAGCCGTTTGTACATGTTCAATGCGAATGTATTCCGTGACAAAGAGGAAAACTACCATTTCACCACCTACGCCTACTTGCTGGAAAATACAGCTGTGTCCCGGATGTTGACGCGACTGCCTGGTCCGGAAACCGCGCCCCATGCAGATGGGAATAAAAACAAAAAAGAGAGGCCTTACGAATGGGACGGCATCTTGAGATCGGTTCTTATCTCACCTATGCGTAAGAGTGATGTGAAGTTGTTCAAGCGGGACCGGGTTAAAAGCCACGGTAAGATTGGGTTCGCTCCACTGCTTGAGAGGTGGCCGTTCTGGACGTCAATCCGGGAGGATACAAAATGGGTTACCGATCCCGCTGTCGACCGATATTGTTTGTCAAAAACCCTTTGCCCCATAATATCCTATGCAAAACTTAACAAGAGATGCAGAGAGTGCTATGCAACATTGAAAATGGATCACGATTACTTACTTCCCGAGATCGATTCATTCCACGCACCGATGGCCAAAATAACCGTTGAAATCGACGAAAGCGCTCACAAAGCAGGTGTTCTTGGATTCCTCACCGGTTTATTATCCGGGCATCAATATGATCTTAGAAAGCCGGACCCTGGCAAGCTTCAATTCGCCTGCAACTATCTCTCCGACAGTCAGTGCTCCAGGATGGATCTGAGGCTTATCACATTGTATGGGGAATTGACCGACGGAAATACCTTCTCGGAAATTAAAACCTCCATAATAAATAAATGTATAATCACACCTATCACCAATAATGAAGCGTGGCAGTTATATTATCGAGATCTCCAATCATGGGTGAAACAATTAAACAATCTCGTCGGAAAACCGATTGTCATGGATTTGGATACCACAATCAGGTTGAATGTTTAATAATTTATATCGTATTTTAATAAGGCAATATACTTACTTATGCTTTGCAAGATACACGCCGGTCTTGCCAAGGTATTCCGCGAATCCGCCCAGATCCGGAAAAAGCGTTGCCTGGTTTATATTCATGTCATTCAGTTTGAGGAGCCATTCTTCTTTTTTATTTTCGTTCATTTTAATTCTAATTTTTACAATATCTCCATCTTCCAACAATCCAAGCGTAAAAGTATTTTGTATATTACTGTCAAATGTTTCACGTAAGTCGCCAGGCATCATGAAAAGACCCTGTTGAATTGTCTGGCGAGGGTTGAGGTAGTAGGAATTGAGGGTGTAGACGCGGTGTTTTGGAGAATCGAGGAGCTTTCTCCATAAAATGCGCACTTTTTCCCACTTGCTCATGTATCTACCTGATTTATATTCACATTCTTTGACAATGCTTATATTCTTCGCATTCACCGCCCAGATGACTGGTTTTCCGCCATCCCGCCATGTGTTAATCGCGAAATAGAAGACAACGTACAACGAGTAGGAAAAATCCAATAACCTTGTTGGCGCATCGAAATGCCTCATCACCGCCAGCCACTCCAACCAATATTCTCTCTCATGAGGCAAAGGAAGCTGGAACCCATACTGATGCGCACGCCGCATGAATTCCACGATGAGTTTCTCTTCCATCTCGAGGTATTTTGTTCTGTCTTTTATAATACCTTCCAATTTTACTTCAAGGGAAGACTTTAAATCCTTATCGGAACTTTCCGCTCTAAATATCCATTGTTTATCAGGATCTGTCAATTTGCAATACTTTTCCACTAATCTGTATAAATCTTCCCACTTTTCAATGCTATCTTCACCAAAAGTAAACGTATTACTACCAGCCATTTTCATACACCCCCGAACACATTTTACGAATCTACAAAAAATACTCACTACTTATCTCCCCCTCACCATCTCCACCATCTCTCCGATATACCCGAACGATTCGTCGCGGGTCATGAACAGGACGTGACGGGATTTGAGTTCCTCCCGCGAGGCGTCCCACTGGAGCTGGGGGTAGTCGGTGAGCGACAGGATGAAACTATTCAACCTGATATGCGGATCGCCGAGCCGCGCCTCTATGGACTTGATGGTCTCATGGAAACGAATCTTCTCACTGTCAGGTCCCTCGTGAACCAGGCCATGGGGTTCGATGAACGTGACGTACTGCGTGCCACCCTGAACCATCCACAGGATAAAATCGGGGTGAAAATTACTCGCCTCGTGAAAGCCCACGCCCTTGCCCCTGCTCAGATTACGCAGCAGGAACAGCTCCACGCCTTCTTTCTCCAGGCGCGCCTCGTTCGCCCCGTACCAGTTGACCATGGCCTTCACGAACAGGTACTCACTGTCATTCAACGCCACCGGCGCCACGGTCAGCGCCCCGCTCGACCTGACATGCAACATGGGCAGATACAGCAGCCGGCCGAAGACACAGGCCGACAAATCACCAACCTTCTTCAACATGGCGCTCCTGGTGCGCACCAACTCCTGGATCGCATGGATCGCCAACTTCAACTGCGCATCGTCGGCCTGGAAAACCAGGTGATAATGGTCAGTCGGGGGGAAATTGTCATCAGTTCGCGACAGCGGTTGCAATTCCATGCGCTGCTTCAAAAACGCATCCCGCTGATAATTGTAGAGCTTCCTGCAATACTTCTTCAGCAATTCATCCGCCGCATGCCGGAGCAATCGCACGCCTTCAAAACTGGCCGGCGTGAGGCGCTCCTCGGGCATGTACAGATGGTACCAGGATGCATCGGACAGCAGGATCTTGATCCCGGCCGGGCTGATGTTCAGGTTGTACCACCCGCGCTCGCGCTTGTACTGCTCGAGGGAAAAATACAGTTCCTCATAATCCAGCAACGCCAACTGCCGCAGGCCGAACGACACGCGGCTCTTGACCACCTGCACCGCATCGTCACGAGACGCGGCGTAGCGTATCGATGCATACAGGTCCACTTCCACCGGTCGCTGGCGCAGGTACTCCGGCACATCACCCACCGCCGGCACGCGGCCGTCCTTCCTGAAGTCATAGTCGCGGCCGTCGGCGCGTTTCTTCTTCACCCGCAACATCTTGAGGTGCCGGATCGGCTCATCCATGATTTCCAACGGGATCTGCAGCGTCTCAAGCCGTTCATTGCCGGGCAAACCCTCTTCCTGCAAAAACGCCCTGAACTTCTCCATGAAATCGGCCTCGATGCCGAAGATGTTCAGGGTCTCGATCTCTTCGATATTGGCCGGCACATCCGTTGCTCCAGTGTGACCGCTGCGTTTCAAGCTCCATTGAAAGCCCTTCAGCCGCACACCGCGCCCGAACAACTGGATGATCTGAGCGCCCTCGCTTTTCCCCACGTGCATCAGGCCCATGGTGCTCACCCGCCAGCAGTCCCAGCCCTCAACGAACTTCTTCGAGCCGATCAGCAGGTTGACCGGTGAGCGGGAATCCTTGACCGACGCGAATATGGCTTCGGAAAACTCGGAGTCCTCGACTACGATCCCGGCCCCGTCGCTTACCAGGGTTTCCTCGATGTGATCGCACAGGCCCTTGGCATCACCGACATTGATCAGGCCGAACGGCTGCTCGGCCGTGCCGGACTTGAGCAGTATCTCACCCGAATCACCCTTGATCCGCTCCAGCACGAGTCGCCCGCCGGCGGCATTGTGGAACAATCGGCCCATGATGTCGCGGTACAGCTCCTCCACTGTTTCACCGGCAGCGAGCGTACCGGCGAGAAACCCGAAGGAATGGCCGAAGATGTCCACGCCCTGGTGATCCAGCAGTCCGGTATCCTGCCCGGTGCCGTAGAGTAGTTCCTGGATGCGATTCACGCAGGCTTCGCGTTCCACGTGGAACGAGGCGATGAATCGGACGATCCGCGCCACGTCCGTGACCACGGCTTTTTCAGTGGCGCTGCCTTTCCTGGCCTTGGACACCGTGTTGCCGACGAACACCCAGAGCGGTTTCTCGAGATTGAACGGACGCAGCCTGTCCGTTTCCTCTTCGTAGATCCTGAGCTGCTGATAGTACTTCAACAGGCACGCGGTCAGGTACATCGCCGTGGTCTCATCAAACGACCTGGGCAGATTCAAAATACGATAATCCTTGCCGAAGCCGTCCTCGTAAAACCAGCGGTACGAATAATCGAACAGAATGCTCTTGGCGTACGCATGCTCGAACGTATCGGATTTCGCCGCCGCCACGGCCTGGGCGAAGGTGGCGGAATACTCGAAGGTGAAACCGCGCCGGCTGATGTCGTTCCGGCGCGTGATCCAGGCGCCTTCCTCCGTGCCGCTCATGCCACGGTGTCCCTCGTCGACGAGCAGCAGGTTCCGGTCGCCGAAGCTGCTGGTGGCGACGGTGGTGGGACCGCCCTCATCCGCCAGCTTGGTGATCTCCAGGCCGTCCACCCGCTGCAAACCACGCTTCAAGCCGTCATACCCGCCACGCTCCTCGATGTAGCGCGATGCCGTGATACCGCTCATGCGCAACTCTGCAAGGTGCTGTTCGGTAAGGCTCTCGTTGGGCGTCAGCAGGATGATCCGGCTCAGCTCGTCACCCCTGCCGTGCCGTTCTGCATGGTGGCGGTACTGCAGGATATTGACATGCATGAGCAGGGTCTTGCCGCCGCCCGTGGCGCATTGCAGGCACAACTTGTTCAGATCGTCCTCTTCGTAGCCCGGGACGGGATCGTACGTATGGTTTTGCCCGTTGAAGCGCGCCACATACTCGTTCAATTCCTTCAGCAGCTTCCTGCGGTCGGTGAAATAACGATCCAGGTAGATCTCGACGAAGAGTAACGACAGCCACTGGAAGTACTTCCATTTGATCGGCCGCCGGCGCTTCCGGTTGATAGTCTGGGTGTGGTGCGCGATGGTGTCCTCGTAACGGCGGAGATCGGCGCGCGTAATGCCGAAGTGCTCGTCGATGAAGAAATCGCTGTGATCCAGAATGTGGTAGAAGCGATGGAGGTTGTCATCGCCGAGTGCTTCCGATGCGGGATCGCGGAGCTTGTCGGCCAGGACATGGAACGGCCGTACTATTTTACCGTTCAGGTGGTGCTTCGCGAGCGGATCGATACCGAACAGACCGATGAGATACTGGTTGAGGACCAGTTCGTTGCGGAAGGCGTGTTTTTTTCGTTTCGGCGCTCGTGCTCTAGCCATTGCGGGGCTCCATCCCGGTGCGTGCAGTCAGCTCGGGGAGACGCACAGGCGATCGATGGAGATGGGCGATGCCGGTTGAGTCGTGGCGGATCATGATCAAACTCGTCATCACAGGTCTTCCACATCCCACATGAGGCGCATGAAGTCCTCCTCGATGAGTCGCACCTTCCAGGTTTCTCCTTCCCGCCGCAGGTTGGGCAGGTTGTTGCCGCCGTTCACGTAAATGGTGTCGAACTCGAAATCGCGGGTATCGAGGCGATTCCTGCCGAACCACTGATCCAGCATGGCGTTGTCGTATTCGAGGCCGGTATGTTCCTCGTTCGTGCCGCGCAGTCTCACGGTTTCAGGCAGGTTCCGCCAGACGACGAGCACCTTTTCCCGCAGTCCGTTATTGGGATTTTCCGGATCGGCGGGGAGCCATCCCTCGATTTTCCTGAACCACCATGGTCCGTCATCGTCTTTTCTCATGTCGACCACCTCGAGCCTGGTCTCCTGGTCGTCCGGCAGCTCGGGATCCTTCTCTCGATTGAACCAGGCGGTGAACCGCGCCGGCGCATCCATGTGCACCACCCGCAATCCGATGAGGTAGTTGAAGGTTTCCAGAAGGTCAACGGCGCGGTCCTCGTATTCGTCGCCGCCCGGGTTCTTGATGTTGAGCCGGTACTGGGCCGGTTCCTGGAATCCGTCGATATTCAACAGGCTGCCGCTGCCCTTGGTTTCCACATCCAGCATGTAATTTAGCATGTAGTCCCGGCGCAACGACCCGCTGGCCGCGAGCAATCCGTCGCGCGCGGCGTCATCCTTGAAGCGCAGGTTGTTGAGGGTGTCCTCGTACGATTCCAGCCGGAAATACTTGAAGCAGTGGGAAATACCGGTATTCCGCGAGGTCGGTTTACCGTCTTTCCAGTCGGTGGAGTAGACAGACTTTGAAATCCTTGTTTTCATGACGGCATTGAAATGGTTACCCATCTCTATTAGGATGTATTTCCTTTTCCCGCTATCCTTCTTGTTCATTTTTATAATTGCATCTGCCGTAGATCCAGAACCTCCGAAATAATCAATCATTATATCATTCGATTCAAATTTACATGTTAATACAATTCGCTCTATTAACCGCACTGGCTTTATCGTATTAAAAACATCTGTACTTTGATTGAATATAATCTTCGATAAAAGCTCTTTCTTTGCCTCTTGTGTGTCGCCAACTTCTTTATTACTCCATATTGTAACTGGTGTAACACCTTCTTTTACTTCAGATAAGTATCGTTTTAGTCGTGGCATATTTGCACCAGTCTCACCCCACCATATTCTTCCTTCTTGATTAAGACGTTTAAAATTCAACTTCGAAACTCGCCAGTATGTCCCAATTGCAGGAAAAAAAGATTTTCCAGAAGGTCCCTTGACCTCATATGTGCCTTGGGAATAATAGTTCCTCGCGGTAAGATCACCGGAAGTCCAAGGTCCCCTGGAATCGTTGTCTGGATTTTTGTATCTTGAAGTTGCCGCTTCACTACGAGGCAATAATCCTATATTAAAAAAAGAGGCATCCTTTGCATAACACAATATGTAATCATGATTTTCTGAATAGTACATCGCCGTATTACGCGGCGCAAAATTTTTCTTCCAAATAATGCAGGCAATAAAATTTTCAGCACCTGACAAATTATCGAAAACACACTTCAAATTATGGTTTTCTGTATCGTCGATACTTACATAGTGCAAACCATCAGACCTTAACATTTCACTTGAAATTAAGAGTAATGATGAGATAAATGTCATCCAAGTCGAATGCCTGAAGTTATCCTTATACAGAAATTCATCACCACCCGTGTTGTACGGCGGATCAATATACACACACTTCACCTGCTCTCGATATCTCGATCCAAGCAGCTTCAGCGCCTGAAAATTCTCCGAATGAACCAGCACGCCATCGCATTGATCGTCGAACCAATGGAGCGAGGCGAGCAGTCGTGCCTTGAAATCCCCAGGGAAGAATTTCGTATCCAGCACCAGGTTGGCATTGGCCTTGAGGAACGGCACGGTGAGTGGTTCCGAGTAACGCGGCGTGACGAGATCGCCTTTGATCTCATGGATGGCGAAGAGGTCGACCCATTCGTTCCGCTGCGCCTCGTTGGCGGCTATTTCCGGATAGAGTTCCTCGGGAATCCTGTCCAGGGTGACGCAGTAGTTGGTTTCAACGACGAATTTCTTCTTCAGCCAGAGTTTTTTCTGGAAATCCTCCAGTTGCGCCAGAAAGTCGATGAGCTGCCGGGCGATTTTCCTGAGCACCTTGATCTTGAGCAGGTACGATTCGACTGCCGGGGCATCGGCGGATTCTACATCGTCCAGCCGCATGATCTCGTTCTTGATGTAGAAATCCAGCTCCCGCCTGAGGAACCCGCCGAGATCCTTGTGGATGAAGTAATCGCTGGTGTTGCGCATGGTGTACTTGTATACGTATCTGGCCAGCACGGTGCGGTCTTTTTTCGCCTCGGTGGGTGACCTGAGGGACAGGAAGCGCTTGTATTCCCCGGCGCCGTTCAGGGCATCCAATTCCTTCAGAATCAGCTCCACCGCTTCATTATTTCTACTATCCCGCCAGGTGTGTTCCTGGCCGGTCTTTTCCGGATCGGGACGGTACTCGAAATTCAGAACTCCTGACATGCGCTGAGCGGATTCCTGTCACACAACAAATATTAGCTGGAGTAAGGCGGCAGAAATTATTGTGCAT
>JAFGDC010000158.1 GCA_016932295.1 candidate division CSSED10-310 bacterium | reverse complement strand
CTCGAATGAAGTCTCCACACGGCGGCCCTGGTCCAGCCGGCGCAGTGTTTTTTGGATACGCGGCTGTGGTTCCGGCGGGGCAGGAGTGACCGCCTCCACGCTGTCGAACTCCTCCTTTTCATTGGTGATCCTGGTGGAAAACCAAATACTCGACAGGACTCCCAGTCCGATGATGAGCGCCACTATTCCGATCCATCTTGCGCTGCCATCGATCCGGGTCATCACTGCGCTTCCATACGATCGATCTCGCTGCCCACGAAACGGATGAGTTCCTCGGCGTAAGCGCCGTGGAACTGGAACCGCAGCCCGGTCGCCTCGTACAGTTCCGGGATCGATCTCGAGTAACCCAATCGCATCGCCCTCAACCAGCGCTCCACGGCGGGACGGCCCTCCTGCCTGACATTGCGGTACACTTGCAGTGCGGCCAGTTGCGCGATACCGTACTCGATATAGTAAAATGGCACCAGGAACAAGTGAGGCACGGCCTGCCAGGAAATCCGCGCGTTCGGTTCCAGTCCTTCGATGTCAAGGGATGGGTCGAATCGTCGGCCCAGGTCGAGCCAATAGGCATTTCGCTGCTCGCGGGTATGTCCGGAAGTGGTGTAGACCCATTGCTGGAAGGCATCCATGCGGGCGGCACCCACCAGCGAATCGAGGGTTTCTTCAAGCTTCTCCAGGATGCAGCGTCGCCGGACACGGGGATCGTCGTAGAGGATGTCCAGGTGGTCCAGCGCCAGGAGTTCCATCGCCTGGGATGCGCACTCTCCCCATTCCTGCGGTGTATGCCGGTAGGGCAACAGGGGATCGTTTGCGCAGGCCAGCGTTTCGATGGCGTGGCCGCCTTCGTGCATCAGCACCATGGCGTCGTAGTGAGTGCCGGTGCCGTTCATGAAGATGAAGGTAGAGCGCGTCTCGCTGAGGGGCATGTTGAAGCCTACGGGGGCCTTGTTGTGCCGGGTCATGAGATCGAGATGACCGTTCTTTTCCAGTGAACGCAGCGTGTCACCCAAGCCCGGGTAGATGCGGTCGAAGATCAGCGCGCATCCGTTCACCAGGTCTTCTTGGGACGTGAAGGGGCGTAATGGTTCATTGCCCTCCGGATCGACCCGCATGTCCCATGGCCGCAGCCGTTCCAGTCCAAGTTTTTCGCGGCGCCGGCGATGGCACTCCTCCACCTGTGGCACCGCCACCTTTTCGATAGTGTCGTGGTACTTGTAGCAATCTTCCGATGTGTAATCGAAACGTTCATAAGCCTGGTGCTGGTAGTCCCTGAAGTTGGAGAAGTCCGCATTAATCGCGATGCGCCCGCGCAGTTCGACCAGCTTGTCGTACAGGCCGTCGATTTCCCCGGCATGTTCGATCCGGCAGCCTGCCATGGCCCGCCATGCATGCTCACGCCTGGTGCGGTCCGGTGACTTCAAGACCTGTCCCAGTTGGACGAGGTTCTGCCGTTCACCCTCGAACACGACGCTCATTCCTCCAGCCACGGCGTTGTAGTGTTCCGCCAGTTGACCGTCCTCGATGGCCGGCGCCACATTCGCTTCGCGGTACATGCAGCGCCTGTGTTCCATGAGCCTGATGAGATGTCCGTAGCGTTCCGGATCCAGTTCGTGGCGATGAGGATCATCGAGAACGGCGTCGTTGAGCCGGTCGAACAGTTTGGCACTGTGCATGGCCACTGTTTCATTGAATCGGTTGAAGCGTTGTTTGGCGTCATCGTCGGCGGTGTTGACCGCGAGAGCCAGTTGGATGCGGGCGGTTTCTTCCTGTAGCGCCACTGCCAGGTCGTAGATGTCTTCCAGGAGTCGTTCCAGCGCTGCCGCCGAGTCCGGCCGTCGCGCCAGGAGTGCATCGAACAGCGGCGCGACGTCACGCCATGAACAGAGATCGATAGTATGAGGCGTGTATCGTCTATGCTTCAGTCTGTCTGGACTCGGCTTCGGGCAAATCATGCTTCCTCCTCAGAATGGAAAATCATAGGCATCCAATCCCAGTTCCTCCCGCATGGCGCGGATGTCCCTCTGGAGGCTTTCGTTGACGGGGACGCCCTTGTCTTTTCGATCCAGCCAGGCCAGGTGTTCTTTTTCACCCGCGGTGTAGATACGCGGCTCGTCGGGTTGGCGCTTGCCTGCCCGCAGGGTGCGCAGGATATCACCGGTTGTCTTCTTGAATTCGGTCGGTTCCACGAACGCCGCGATGTCCATGGCGATGAAGAAGTGACCGAGCGGGTAAGGCGCCGGTTTGCCATCTTTTATGCCGGAAAGCATTTGCAGGTACGCGCCGCTTTGCAACGCGGCGGAAAGGATCTCCACCACAGTACAATATCCGTACCCTTTGTAGCCGGCTGTTTCCTCGCCAATGCCGCCGAGCGGAACGAAGGCGGCCTTGCCCTGTTTCAGCTCCACCAGCACCTGCCTGGCGTCGTAGCGCGGCTGGCCGTCATCGCCGATGATCCAGCCATGGGGCAGCGGCTTGCCCACCCGCGCATACAACTCCACCTTGCCGCGCTGGGCCAGGGATGTGGCGCAATCGAGCACGAACGGGAAATCTTCGTCGCTGGGAATCCCGAAGGTGAGCGGGTTGGTGCCCAGCATGCCCTGCACTCCGAAAGTGGGCGTCACCGACGGCCGCGCGTTGGTGCCGGTGATGCCGATCATATCGGCGGCGGCGGCCATCAGGACGTAATAGCCGGCGATGCCGTAATGCGTTGAATT
>JAFGDC010000157.1 GCA_016932295.1 candidate division CSSED10-310 bacterium | reverse complement strand
GTTCACAGGGCGACACAGTGTCTTTCAAACTGATCCCGGCACTACCACCGGCAGACAGAGTCCGAGCCGGAATCCTTATGTCGAAACCAAAGCGGGGTCGCGCCTGCCTTGACATGATCGGCGTTCTTGGCATACGGTTATCCACTGATTGTGCACCGAAACTGATGAGACTTCACCGGTCATTGGGAGTGGGCGATCGATTTCACGGCATCCGGAATGCCGGCGCTGCGCCGCTGATCGGAAGCGGGGCGGAGAGACTCTCTCCTGCCGGCTGGTGATTGGATCTGGCGGGAACATATTTCTGGAGGAATGGATCATGGACAGTGTAGTTGATATCAAGCCCGGCAACTTTGACAGCGAAGTGGTGAAGGCGAGCGGCCTGGTGATCATAGATTTTACCGCCAGCTGGTGCGGGCCGTGCAAGCGCATAGCGCCCATCCTGCATGATCTGGCGGCTGAGTATGCCGGTCGGATCAAGGTGACCAAGGTTGATGTCGACGAGAACCGCGATCTCGCCGTGCAGTTCAGGGTGGCCAGTATCCCCACCATCGTATTCATGAAGGACGGAGTGGAAATCAAACGGTTCATAGGACTAAGATCCAAATTCCAGATA
The DNA here is from genome assembly GCA_016932295.1 of candidate division CSSED10-310 bacterium. Next base: position 11,038 of record JAFGDC010000157.1, on the reverse strand, counting down.
AAATCCGATATCGACCAGGCGCTGAGCTGAGATCCACAGCCGGGTCGACTCCGGTCGGGGAGGCCGGTGTGGAGTGGTTTCAGAAGGATCCCAAACAGAAGCTTGACGGCAAGGAGAAAGCCAGCCTGCCGCCCGGTATGTGGCGGCGTTGCGATGCCTGCAAGGAATTTATCTTCGAGGCGGATTTCCTCCTGCATCACGGCGTGTGTCCTCACTGCGGGCATCACTACAGGATACCGGCGGCCATCTGGCTTAAGGCTATCTTCGGCGATGCCGGGGTGGAGCATTTCGACAGTGAACTGCGACCCGTCGATGCACTGGGATTCATCGACAGCCGCCCATATCCCCAGCGTTTGAAGGCCGCTCAGGAGAAAACCTCGCTGCAGGATGCCGCCGTCTCCGTGCGGGGATTGCTCGATGGCTTGCCGCTCCACATGACGCTGCTTGATTTTTCCTTTCTGGGTGGCAGCATGGGGTCCGTTGTGGGCGAGAAGGTGGCCAGGGGAGCTGAACGCGCCATGCGCGAACGGACGCCCTACATGACATTGTTGTGTACCGGAGGCGCGCGCATGCAGGAAGGCATTCTCAGCCTTATGCAGATGGCCAAAACCGCTGCGGTCCTCGCCCGTTTGAAGGTGCTTCGCATCCCGTATCTGGTCTATCTTTCCGATCCATCCACCGCCGGCTGCCTGGCCAGCTTCGGCATGGTGGGCGATATCATCATGGCGGAACCAGGAGCGCTCATCGGTTTCGCGGGACCGAGGGTCATCGAGCAGACCATAGGAGAGACGCTGCCGGATGATTTTCAGCGGGCGGAGTTTCAACTGGATCACGGCATGGTCGATCTGGTCGTAGATCGGCGGGAACTGGGTGTCATGTTGCGCCGGTTGCTCCGTTTCTTTAACCTGCCGTCACCGCTAAAACTTCCCCAGGTCAAAGACATGATCAGCTCAGCGAGTGCCTGACATGCGGAACGGAGCCTTACTGTTCATGCTCTTCTGCCTGTGCCTTGCGCCGGCGGTCGGCGCCGCCGAGGGCGGCCTTTCCTCGTCGGGAGACAGCGGCGGCGCCAAAGCGTTCCAGGATTTCCAGAATTTCCAGAACGAACAGGGGCTGGATGAGAACGACCTGCTGCAGCGTGAATTCACCGACAAGAACCGGCGGTTGACCCTGCTGTTCGATCGGCCCACCCCTATTTTCTTCAGCGCGGAAGTGCAGGAGTACAGCGAATCGGAGCACCTGTTCCGGCTGGAGGGAGGTGTCCGGATCCGCAAGGAGGGTTTCCGGCTGGAGGCGGAGCGGGTTACCATCAACGATTGGACGGCTGACATCATCGCCAACGGTGACGTGGTGATCACCTTCGACAAGGATCGAATCAGTTGTGACAAGGCGGTCTACAACTTCGAAACCGGACTGGGCATCATGTACCATTGCCGGGGAAGCATGCAGCCGTCGGTATTCTTTGAATGCTCGAAACTGGAAAAGCTCACCGACTACAAGCGCACCGGACTCGCTCAGTATTACATGGAAGACGGCACCGTGACCGCCTGTGAAGGTCCTATACCGGACTGGCGGATCCGGTCACCGAAAATCCTCGCCAGAATCGAAAACTACATGCACCTGAATCATCCCAGCTTCTGGTTGGCCAAGGTGCCGGTGCTCTATTCTCCCTACTGGTTCTACCCAATCAAGACCGAACGTTCGACCGGATTTCTGATCCCTACTGTCGCGTACAACCACACCCATGGCATCGTGCTTCAAAACGCCTTCTTCCTGGTCCTCGCGGACAACGCCGATGCCACCTTCGGCATCGATTACTATGGCAGGACCGGGTGGCACCAGAGCCTGGAGGCCAGATATGCCATGGATGCCTATTCCAAAGGCCAGATGTACATCAAGCATGTAGGTGAGCGGGCGGCGCCGCGGCAGGGTCGCAATGCCGAGGAGCGGTGGACCGGGACGTTGTACCAGATCCATCAGTTTCCTTATAATATTAATGCCACGGTCAACATCAACTATGTCGGCGACCAGTTTTTCGATGCCGATTACGGCACGGAAATCGAATGGCTCACCAACCGCAACCTTTATTCGTACATCTCTGCCACCAAAAGTTGGACACGGGAACGGTTGACGGCGGAGGTGGACTATACCAGGGATCTGGACAACAACCGCCGGCGCGATTTGCAACGGCTGCCCCGGCTCTTGTTCAATTCGGGTTCCCAGCGGATCGGCAGAACCCCCTTGCGCTGGGATCTCAACATGAGCCTGGAATCACTGATCCAGGAAGGATATGAAGAGTTCGAGAGCACATTGTACGAAGAAGACGACCCGGTGGGTTCCCTGACCGTTCAGGATTGGCTGCACCAGCAAGTGACGCGGGGCAACATGGAACCTGAATTGAAGCTGTCGTTCAACAGCATTCCCTGGTTTACCTTCACCCCCCGCTTCCAATACCGGTTTTCGTGGTGGAGTCAGCGCCGCGCCTACAATCCCGATTTTCAGAACGGCACATGGGCGACGCTGCCGGAGGAAGGGCCGGAGCCGGATTGGGATGGTCCTCTACGGGGAACACGACGGTCGGGAGATGGCATCTTCAGGCAGATGTATGAAACAGGGTTCGATTTCGAGGGACCGAAATTTTACAGGATCTTCGAATTCGAATCCAAAAAAATACAAAAAATAAAACACTTGATGTATCCGGCCCTGTACTATTCCTACATCCCCGAGGTCACCCAGACCGAGATACTGTACTATGACACGCTGGATGAAATTTTCCCCGCCAATGCCGTCACCTGCTCGCTGGTGAACATGATCCTCGGCAAAGTGGCCACCGGGGAACCGACGAGGGCAACGAAGCAGAAGAGCGACATGACCAGCAACGCCTTCGACAATATTCTCCCGGAGGACGATGAGGAGATGCAGCAGCCCACCACGGTGCGTGAATTCGCCAGGATCACGCTGAGTCAGACGTACGACCAGAGCAAGGTGGGATTGTTCGACGAGCATGAAGCGGATTATGCCGCGGGCAACAGCAGCGAGGGTGGTGTCCGGAACGACAAACCGTATTCGGACATACGCCTGGAAACCCGTATCCAGCCGAGTGCGGATTCAACGCTGAGCACCAACATTTATTTCGATCCTTACGAGAGTAAACTGAGCAGGGCGGACGTCAACTGGAATATCTACCATCGCCGCGGCTTCATGAAGTTCGGCTGGAATGTGAACCGGAACCAGTTCGATGACCCGCTTGACGATGTCGACATTCTGACCCTCGAGGGCAGCCTCAATGTTTCCGCCGCCTTTGCCATGGAATTATCCAGTTATTATGACATCGAACGGGACTTCATCAATCATCTTACCACCAAGCTGACCTATATCTCGCAATGCTGGGCAGTCAGCCTGCATGTGCTTTACCGCAACAAGATCGTGACGGGCGGCTACCCGGAATGGGAACTGGAAGACGACTACCAGATCGGCATCTCGTTCCGGCTCAAAAATGTCGGGGATGTCGGTTCAGTGAATCTGGGAGACATTTGGCGCGAGGAATGAAAGAGGAGGCACCATGGTCGACGGCAAGACGCGTTTGAAAGGACTCATCCTGAGCGGCGGCAAGGGTACCCGGCTGCGCCCGCTGACCTACACCAGGGCCAAGCAGCTTGTGCCGGTGGCCAATCGTCCGGTGCTTTTCTATGGCATCGAGGCCATTCGGGAAGCCGGGATCTATGAAGTTGGAATCGTTGTCGGCGACACCAGGCAGGAAATCGAGGAGGCGGTAGGGGACGGCTCCCGCTGGGGCATCTCCGTCACCTACATCCAGCAGGATGCCCCTCTCGGCCTGGCGCATGCCGTCATGGTGGCGGAAGACTTCCTGCGCGGCACACCCTTTGTGATGTATCTGGGGGATAATCTCATCAAGGACGGTATCACGGGACTGGTTGATGAATACCGGCACAGCACCGCCAACTCCCAGATCCTGTTGGCGCGGGTGCCGAATCCTTCCCAGTTCGGTGTCGCCGAATTGGTTGACGGCCGGGTGGTGCGCCTGGTGGAGAAACCGCAGGAGCCAAAGAGCGACCTGGCGCTGGTGGGCGTCTACATGTTCGACGGGAACATCTTCGAAGCGGTTCGGAATATCAAGCCTTCATTCCGCAACGAGCTGGAGATCACCGATGCGATCCAGTATCTGATCGATGCCGGTTACACGGTCGAACCCCATGTGGTCAACGGCTGGTGGAAGGATACAGGGAAGCTCGAGGACATGCTAGAGGCGAACCGGATGATTCTCGACACCCTGGACACCAGGATCGAAGGCGAGGTGGACGGGGATTCGGTAATTCAGTTCAAGGTACGTATCGGAAAAGGCGCCAGTATCACCAGGAGCACCATACGTGGCCCCGCCATCATCGGCGACAATTGCGCCATCACCGATTCCTTCATTGGACCTTTCACCTCAATCCAGCACGATACGGAAATAACCGGCAGCGAAGTGGAACATAGCATCATCCTGGAAAACAGCGTCATCAGGAATATAGATTCACGTATCGAGGACAGCCTCATTGGTCGCAATGTCGCGGTGCGGCGCTGCCAAGGCAGACCGAAAGTCTTCCGGCTGGTCCTCGGTGATCGCAGCGATGTCGAGATAATGTAACAGAACCAACCCGGCGGAACGCCGGTGAAGACTACCAATAAGGAGGTGGCACAAATGATACACGGAGTTGAAATAAAACAATTGCGGGTCATACCCGATGAGCGGGGCTGGCTGATGGAAATCCTGCGCTGTGATGATCCGATGTTCAAGAAATTCGGCCAACTCTACCTGACCACGGCATATCCCGGCGTGGTCAAGGGGTGGCATTATCACAAGAAGCAGTGGGATCATTTCGTGGTGGTCAAGGGCATGCTCAAGGTAGTCCTGTACGATAATCGTGAAGAATCGCCGACCCATGGCGAAGTCCAGGAGTTCTTCCTTGGTGAACGCAATCCCTTGATGATTTCCATTCCGCCCGGCGTGTTGCACGGCATGAAAGGCATCGGCACCGAACCGGGTTTTCTCGTCAACTGCCCAACCGAACCCTACGACTACGACACGCCCGATGAATTCAGAGTACCGCCCCATGACAACGACATACCCTATGACTGGTCCCAGGTGGACGGTTAAAGGAGGCAGGCTGTGCCCACGTATCTGATCACGGGTGGCTGTGGTTTCATCGGCAGCAATTTCATCCGCCACTTCCTGGTGGTCCGCCCTGATATCCGCATAATCAATCTCGATAAATTGACTTATGCCGGCAATCCCGACAATCTCCGGGATCTCACCGGAGATCCGCGTTACACCTTCATCCAGGGTGACATCGCTGACCGGAGCAAGGTGGCCGAGTGTTTCGAACTGGCCGCATCGGCGACGGCGGCAGGCGGCAAACCGGCGGTCACCGGGATCATCAATTTCGCTGCGGAGACCCACGTCGATCGATCCATTTCCGGCGACACCGGCAGTTTCATCACCACCGATGTCTACGGTTCCTATATCTTGCTAGAGGCGGCCCGTGACCATGGCGTCGAGCTGTTTTTCCAGATTTCCACGGATGAGGTCTACGGCAGCATCGAAACCGGCTCCTTTATCGAAACCGATCCCCTCGAACCCAACAGTCCCTATTCCGCAAGCAAGGCCGGGGCGGAAATGCTGGTCCGCTCCTTCGGCGTGACCTGGGGAGTGCCCTACATCATCACCAGGTGTTCCAATAATTTCGGTCCTTACCAGTATCCGGAAAAGTTGATTCCGCTTTTCATCACCAACGCACTGGACGAACTGCCCTTGCCGCTTTATGGAGACGGGCTCAATGTGCGCGACTGGATTTACGTGCAGGACCATTGCGAGGCGGTCGTTTTTCTGCTGGAGAACGGCACTCCCGGTGAAATCTATAACATCGGCGGCGGCAATGAACGGACCAACGTGGATATCACCCGCATGATCCTCGATGCTCTCGGCCTGGATCACTCCCTGATCACCCCGGTGAAGGATCGGCCCGGCCATGACCGGCGGTATTCACTATCCTGCGAAAAGATGGCCGCAATGGGGTGGCGGGCGCGCTTCCCATTCTCCACCGCCATGTCCGAAACCATCGCCTGGTACAGGAACAACGAACGGTGGTGGCGACCGCTCAAGAACAGGCGGGAAGAATTTCTCGACTTCTACCGGAAGCATTATGGGGTAAAGATCACCCCCCGGGAGTCGCGGTGAAACTCCTCGTCACCGGTGCCCGCGGAATGCTGGGCCGGGAGTTGACACTACTGCTGGCGCGGGATCACGAGGTGACGGGGATCGATCTGGCGGAGGCGGACATCACCGACCGGAAGATGGTCGAGCGCGTGGTGGCGGCGGTCCAACCGGAAGTGATCGTCCATTGCGCCGCCAGGACCGATGTCGATGGCTGTGAGAGTGATCCGGTAGGAGCCTACCGGGTGAACGGTGAGGGCACGGCCAATATCGCTCTGGCGGCCCGCCGCGGCAATACCCGCCTGCTTTTCATAAGCACCGACTTCGTCTTCACCGGCTCCCATTCGGAGCCCTATGTCGAAGACGAGGCCGTGGGACCGCTGAACTGTTATGGCCGCACCAAACTGGCCGGGGAGATCGCCACCCGCACGCTGGCGCCCGACCATCTCATCGTGCGCACCTCCTGGCTCTATGGCGCCCATGGCAGGAATTTCGTTCGCACCATATTGACCCGTGCAGCCGCCGGAGGCGAACTGAAGGTGGTGAATGATCAACTCGGGTCACCCACCTACGTGCCGGACATGGCGGACGCCATTTCCCGGCTAGTCGCCACCCGTGCCCGGGGTGTGGTCCATGTCTGCAATTCAGGCGCGGTTACCTGGCACGGATTCGCCAGTGAAATAGTGCGGCAGAGCGGTATCAGCCTGCCGGTGCTGCCCATTTCCAGCGCAGAGTTGGCCAGACCGGCCGTCCGGCCCGCTTACTCGGTCCTCGCGACCGACCGATATCGTTCGTTGACCGGCGCTTCCCTGCGGTCCTGGCAAGAGGCGCTGGCAGCCTATCTGCAACAAGAAAAAGACCTGCAACCAGCTTTTCCCGGAGGTATCCCGTGAGAGTGCTCATTACCGGAATCACCGGCTTCGCCGGCAGCCACCTGGCCGATTATATCCTGAAGGAACACAAGGACCAGGAAGTGTACGGCATCTATCGATGGCGAAGCCGGACCGAAAACATCGAACACAACCGCGATCGTATGGCCATCATCGAGTGTGACCTGCGCGATGCCGCCTCGGTTGAACGGGTGCTTGGAGTAATTCTGCCCGACAAGATCTTCCATCTCGCCGCCCAGAGTTTTGTGCCATCGTCCTGGAAAGCTCCCAGCGAGGCGGTGGTGACCAACGTCATCGGCCAGATCAATATTTTCGAAGCGGTCCGGCAGTTGAAAATCAATCCCTGGATCCAGATCGCCTGTTCCAGTGAGGAATACGGCATGGTCTACCCGGAAGAAGTGCCGATCAAGGAAACCAATCCGCTGCGACCACTGAGTCCGTACGCGGTCAGCAAGGTCGGCCAGGACTTCCTGGGATACCAGTATGCCATGAGCTACGGGTTGCGCGTTGTCCGCACACGCGGCTTCAACCACACCGGTCCGCGGCGGGGTGATGTCTTTGTGTGTTCCGATTTCGCCAAGCAGATCGTCGAAATCGAACGAGGCAAACGGACGCCTGTCATGCAGGTGGGGAATCTGGAAGCCAGGCGGGACTTCACCGACGTACGCGACATGGTGCGTGGCTATTGGCTGGCCCTGGAGCACTGCGAAGCATCGGAAGTCTACAATATCTGCTCGGAAACCTGTTATACGATCCAGCAGGTGCTGGACATGCTGCTTGCCCGCACCAATGCATCGATCAGGGTGGAGCAGGATCCGGCTCGATTGCGGCCATCGGATGTGCCCGTTCTGCTGGGAGATGCGACCAAGTTCAGGAAAGCCACCGGCTGGAAGCCGGAGATCCCCTTCGAGCAAACCCTTGACGACATTCTGGCATACTGGCGAACGAGAATCCGGTAATCGATGATGCGGGTACTCATCACCGGAATCGCCGGCTTCGCCGGGAGTTACCTGGCGGAATCGCTGCTGGCCGATGGCGCGACGGTGGCGGGCATCGATCTCCCTACCGCGCGCACCGATAACCTTGCAGCCGTCATCGATCATGTAATCCTGCACCGAGTCGCGGCCGGGGACGGCGAATCCTTCGCCGCGGCGGTGAGCGACAGCCGTCCGGAATGGATTTTCCACCTGGCTGGCATGAGCGATGTCGGCAAATCCTGGGAGGATCGCGAGCGCACGCTGCACGCCAACCTGTTCGGCGCCATAACCTTGCTTGAATCGGTGCGGCGCTGCGGATTTCGGCCCACTATCGTGGTGGCTGGTTCCGGAGAAGAGTATGGCTTGGTTCCCCGTGACCGCCAGCCCATCACGGAAACGGAGCATTTGCAGCCCCGCAGTCCCTATGCCGTCAGCAAGGCATGCCAGGAGCTTCTCTGCCATCAATATGCCCTGGCTGACGGGCTGGACATCAAGCTGTTGAGGCTGTTCAATCACATCGGGCCGCGCCAGCGTCCGTCGTTCGTCACCGCCGATTTCGCCCGTCAGGTGGCGCGGATCGAACGAGGTCTGGCGGCGCCAGTGATCAAGGTTGGCAACCTCAAGGCGATTCGTGATTTCATGCATGTCAAGGACATGGCCCGCGCCTATCAACTGGCGGCCGCGCACTGTCGGACCGCCACGCCGTACAATGTGTCAAGCGGCGCCGGACATTCAATCGAGAACCTGCTCACCAAGCTGCTGGAGAAGGCGACGCTGCACATCGATATCGAAGTGGAGCAGTCCCGGTTCCGCCCCATCGACATCGAATGCCTGGTCGGGGCCAATACTGCCTTCTGTGAGGCCACCGGATGGTCACCCGCGACGGATATCGATGGTACTCTCGAAGAAATTTTGAATTACTGGCGTAAAGCTGTTACAAATGAGCCGGAGGTCACATGATCGCACCCGGCGCTTGGGGATGCCCGCGATCCCGGGCATGCCGGCGAGCGACGGGGAGACCCTGACCGGCGGCGACTGATGCCTGATTGACGGGGAGGGATGGATGGCTGATTGGATCGAAATCGAGATCAAGGGTCATATCATCAATCTCAAAACCTGGCTGATGTTCAGCCGTCCCTTCACTCAACTGGCGCCCGCCATCGGCTTTCTCTGCGGGGGCCTCGTGGCTCTGGGTACTTCCCGCCTCACCGGCATCGAAATCGATCCCCACCCGTTCTTCAAACTCACCCTGGGCACCATCGCCGCGGCGCTCATGAACATCTATTCGAACGCGGTCAACCAGATCTTCGATCAAGACATCGATCGCATCAACAAACCCAACCGACCACTGCCCTCCGCCATGTTCTCGGTGCGTCAGGCATGGGCTATCGGACTGGGCGCCGCCATGGGCTCGATGCTGCTGGCCTCGCTTGTCTCAAAAGGCTTCCTGGCGATCCTCATGCTGGCCGCCGTGTTCACATCGCTCTACTCAATCCCACCTTTCCGCATGAAACGGTTCCTGGGAATCTCCAATCTTGTCATCGCCATCCCCCGAGGCTGTCTGGTCACGGTCGCCGGCTGGAGCGCCGTCGCCTCGGTGTTGCATCCTGAACCATGGCTGGTGGGTTCCGTGCTCGGTCTCTTCATCCTCGGCGCCGCATCCACCAAGGATTTCTCAGATATCGAAGGCGACCGCCGCTATGGCTGCACCACCCTTCCCGTCACCTTCGGCATCAAAAAGAGCACCCTCATCATCGCCCCCTTCCTGGTCCTGCCCTTCATGGTCCTGCCGCTCTATGCGGCGCTCGGCTGGCTGAACGCCCCCCTGCAACTGACCATCATCGTCGGGGTCCTGCTCGCCGCCTGGGGTTCCTATGTCGTGCACCTGCTCTGGAAGTTCCCCGATGAGCTTGCCACCGAGGAAAACCATGTTTCATGGAAACACATGTACCTTCTTATGATTTTTACGTACGTCGGGATCGCGCTCTGCTACATCATCCCCTTTCCTTACTGATTGCAACGCCGCATTACAAAAAGCCAAAATATTGACTTTACCAGATTCGCTCTATACAAATAAACTGCATTGTTTGTAATTGGAACTTATTCACAAACTTGCTGAGGGGGATTACGTGAAACGAATAATACCGTTGGCGGCACTGCTGATGATCTTCACCATTCCATGGGCGTGCCTCGCCCTCGATCATCCGGGCGGATTCATGACCACAAGCCAGACATGGTATGCGGCGAATAATCCCCACCGCGTTTTGGCGCCCATCTATGTGCACTCGCCGAGTGCGCCGCTGCTCACCATCGAGCCGGGCTGCGTGGTGCAGTTCGCGGCCGGAGCGTCCCTCCTGATCGGCGATATCAGCCTGGATGAGCCAGGCGACTTGTCCGCGGTCGGCACCATGGGCAATCCCATCGTGTTCACATCCGCCGGGGCCGCCCAACCCGGGGCATGGGGTGAAATCCGGTTCCAGAATTCCATTGGCCCGGCATCCGCCATGCGCTGGTGTGAATTGAGTTACGGCGGCAACGGCGGCAACGGCGGGATGGTGTATTGCCATGTCCAGGTGCCGCCTGTCGAAAACTGCATTTTCGAACAATCCTCCACCACCGGCATCCGGATCTGGGATGCCGCAGCCACGCCGCTGGATACGAGGATCAGCAACTGTACGTTCCTTGACAACCTGTCATTTCCGATTCAGCTCAAGGGGCTGTATGTAAGTTTGATCGGCACGGGCAATACGTATTCCGGCAATACTCCCGATCAGATCCAGGTACTGGGAGATTACATCGACAGAAACGTAACATGGGAGAACCAGGGCATACCCTATCGGATAGACAGTTTCCTGGTGGTGCACGGGGTGGGTGGCGCGACTTTGACGCTTCGGCCTGGCATCCACATGTTGTTCGAACAGAACGGTTACCTGCGGGTGGGCGACACCAGCCTCTCC